>NZ_PSWL01000043.1:0-10672 GCF_002932755.1 Rathayibacter sp. AY1B6 | reverse complement strand
GTCTCACGCGCCGGTCACGCGGGGGCCGCGCGGCGTGTGGGGCTGCTCCTCGATGAACTGGGCGCCGAGGATCTCGCGCACGACCGCCTCGCCGTAGCGCTGACGGCCGTCGGCGGTCGCCGAGCGGGTCGTGCGGGTGACGGGACGCGCGGCGGGAGCCGGACGCTCGGCGACGGGGGCGGGCCGCGACGGGGCGGCGGGCTCGGGCGCGGCGGCGGGCTCACCGGGCGGCGCGACGGTCGCCCAGGAGTCGGGCATCGGCGGCTCGACCGGCGGCATGTCCTCCTCCGGCGGCTCCTCGTCGAACGGGGGCTCGTCGGACGCGGGGGCCGCGGCAGGGACCGGCGCGGCCTCGGGAGCGGAGTCGCGGACGGGAGCGGAGTCGCGGACGGGAACGGAGTCGCGGACGGGAACAGCGGCAGCGGCGGGTGCCTCGAGGGAAGCGGAGGCGGTCGCGGCCTCGACGGCCGGAGTCGGATCGGCGGGGATCGCCACGGTGGCCCAGCCGTCGGAGCCGGTCGCGGCCGGGACCGACGCAGCCGGGGCGGGCGCGGCGGGCGCCTCGACGGCGGCGCGCTCGGCCTCCGGGGCGGCGGCGCGCGGCTCGACGCGGGCGATGTACTTCACCCGCAGGCCGAGGACCTGCTGGATGGCCTGACGCAGGTACTCGCTGACGCCGGGCTGGCCCGCGGTGCCGGGCATCTTGAAGGACTCGACGTCGTTCTGGCTCGGGAACGAGAGGGTCAGGACGTCGTCCTTGAGGGCACGCACCTGAGCCGTGTAGGCGACCAGCCAGGCGGTCATCTTCGCCTTCTGCACGACCTCGAGGATCTCGGGCCAGGTGTCCTTCATCCGCTGGAGGGTGACCGCGCCGTCTGCGGGGGCGTCCGGAACGGCTGCAGCGGGGGCGGAGGCGGCCGGCGCGGCGGCCGCCTCAGGGGATGCGACGGCCTCGTCCGGCGACTCCTGCTCGATCGGCTCCGGACGAGCCGCCTCGGCGGTCGTCGCGCGCGGGCGTCCGGACGCGGCGGGCGCGGTCTCGTCCGCCTCCGGCGCGGCCGCCGTCTCCTCGGGCGCCTTCACCGGGGGCGCATCGACGGGTGCGGACGCGGTCACCGGCGCCTCGGCGCGCGGAGCGGCCGCGAGGGACTCGGGCACCGAGCCGGGAGCGGCGGCGTGCGAGGCGTGGTGGGGCTCGGGAGCGCGCGACGGCTCGGACGACAGCGGCGCCTCGGACGACCGCGGGGCGGGCGCCGCGGTCTCGCGCGGCGCGGCCACGTGCCGCGGGCGCTCCTCCTGCGCCGCAGCGGGCGCGATGCCGGCGCCGGTGCCGTGCACCAGGGTGCGGGCGACCATCAGCTCGAGGTGCAGGCGCGGCGAGGTCGCACCGGTCATCTCGGTGAGGGCCTCGTTGACCACGTCGGCGATGCGGGAGAGCTCGGCCAGGCCGAGCGCACGGGACTGGCCGGCCATGCGGTCGAGCTCGTCCTGCGAGACGCCGCGGAGCACGGCGGACGCCGCTCCCCCGGTCGCCGCGACGACGATCAGGTCGCGGAGCTTCTCGAGCAGGTCCTCGACGAAGCGGCGCGGGTCCTGCCCCGTCTGGATGACGCGGTCGACCGCTCCGAACGCCTCGGCGGAGTCGTGCTCGGCGAGCGCGTCGACCACCTCGTCGAGCAGGGCCCCGTGGGTGTAGCCGAGGAGGGCGACGGCCCGCTCGTACTCGACGGTCTCGGCCTCGGAGCCGGCCATCAGCTGGTCGAGCAGGGAGAGGGTGTCGCGGACGGACCCGCCGCCCGCACGGACCACGAGCGGCAGCACGCCGGCCGCCACGTGCACGCCCTCGCGCTCGCAGAGCTCCTGCGTGTAGTCGAGCATCTGGGCCGGCGGGACGAGCCGGAACGGGTAGTGGTGCGTGCGCGAGCGGATCGTGCCGATGACCTTGTCCGGCTCCGTGGTCGCGAAGATGAACTTCACGTGCTCCGGCGGCTCCTCCACGATCTTGAGCAGCGCGTTGAAGCCCTGCGGCGTGACCATGTGCGCCTCGTCGAGGATGAAGATCTTGAAGCGGTCGCGCGCCGGGGCGAAGATGGCGCGCTCGCGCAGATCGCGCGCGTCGTCGACGCCGTTGTGGCTCGCCGCGTCGATCTCGACCACGTCGAGCGAGCCCTGGCCCTCGCGGCTGAGCTCGACGCAGCTGTCGCAGACGCCGCACGGAGTGTCGGTGGGGCCGGTCGCGCAGTTGAGGCAGCGGGCGAGGATGCGCGCCGAGGTGGTCTTGCCGCAGCCGCGGGGGCCGCTGAAGAGGTAGGCGTGGTTGACGCGGTTGGTGCGCAGCGCCGTCATGAGCGGATCCGTCACCTGGGACTGGCCGATCATCTCGGCGAACGTCTCGGGCCGGTACCGGCGATACAGAGCTGCTACCACCCGACAAGAGTAGCCGCGACCTCCGACACCGGAGCCGGGGCGGCGGAGACGGGAGCGCGCGTAGCCTCGGAGCCGTGCACCCTCCGCCGCCGCTCCCCCGCTTCGACGCCGTCGTGCTCGCCGGGGGACGGGCCTCCCGCCTCGGCGGCGCGGTCAAGCCGCTCCTGCGGCACTGCGAGTCGACGCTCCTCGGCGCGGCCCTCGCGGCCGTTCGGGGAGCCGAGCGGAGGGTCGTGGCCGGACCGCCGTCGCTCGCAGCGGCCGTCGACGGGGCCGAGCTCGTCCAGGAGGATCCCCCGTTCGGCGGTCCGGTCGCCGGGATCTCGTCCGCCCTGCCCCTGCTCGAGCGCGCGGGCGCTCCCGAGTGGGTCGTCGTGCTCGCCGCCGATCTCGTCGCGCCCGGCCCGGCGGTCCGCCGGCTGCTGGAGGACGCGGCGAGCGCCGTCGAGGACTCCCTCCTGGCCGTCGACGACGACGGTCGGCCTCAGCAGCTCCTCGGCGTGCACCGGCGCTCAGCGCTCGTCGACGCTCTCGCGGCGCTCGGCGATCCCGACGGCGCCTCCGCGCGCGTGCTCCTGCGCGACCTGTCCGTGAGGCTCGTCGCGGTCCCCGCAGGGACGACCGACGACGTCGACGCGCCCGCCGACGCGCTCCGGCACGGGATCGACCTGCCGGGCCCGCGCGGCGCAGACTGAGCGGATGGACGACACCACCGGCCCCCGCCCCTCCGCCTCCGACGGCACCCGCCCCACCGAGGAGGTGCTCGCCGGCTGGTGGGCCGAGCTGTCCTCCGCGCTCGGCCTCGCCGAGGTCCCGGCGGACCCGGACGCCCTGCTCGCCCTCGCCGGTCGCGCTGCGCACGGAGTGGTCCGGCCGGCGGCTCCGCTGACCACGTTCCTCGCGGGCTACGCGGCGGGCCTGGCCGGAGGCGGACGGGACGCGCTCGACGCGGCGCTCGCGGCCTCGCACCGAGCGGTGGACGAGCGTTCGCACGCCTCCTGAGAAGCTACTCCCCCGGCCTCGATCCGGCACCAGGCCGACGCCGTAGGGTTCCCCCGAGTCCCGGCGCCGCGGCTCGGACCGAGCGCGGCGCAGGACTCCCGCGGCCGACTGCGCCGCGGTCGTCCATCTGAAGGAGCCCCGCATGTCAGGCAACAGAGCCGTCGCCTACAAGTCCCCCGGAGTCGTCGAGGTCATCGACATCGACTACCCCACCTTCGAGCTGAAGGACGGACCCGGCGTCAATCCGGCGAACATCGGGCGGAAGCTGCCCCACGGTGCCATCCTCCGCACGGTATCCACCAACATCTGCGGCTCCGACCAGCACATGGTCCGCGGCCGCACCACCGCTCCGTCCGACCTCGTGCTCGGCCACGAGATCACCGGCGAGGTCGTGGAGGTCGGCCCCGACGTCGAGTTCGTCAAGGTCGGCGACATCGTGTCGGTGCCGTTCAACATCGCCTGCGGCCGGTGCCGCAACTGCAAGGAGCGCAAGACCGGCATCTGCCTCAACGTGAATCCGGACCGCCCGGGCAGTGCGTACGGCTACGTCGACATGGGCGGCTGGGTCGGCGGGCAGGCCGAGTACGTGATGGTCCCCTACGCCGACTGGAACCTGCTGGTGTTCCCGGACCGCGATCAGGCGCTCGAGAAGATCCTCGATCTGACGATGCTCTCCGACATCTTCCCGACGGGCTTCCACGGCGCGGTGACCGCCGGGGTCGGCGTCGGATCCACGGTCTACGTCGCAGGAGCGGGACCGGTCGGACTGGCCGCGGCGGTCGGAGCGCAGCTGCTCGGAGCGGCCGTCGTGATCGTCGCGGACCTCAACGAGGAGCGTCTGGCGCAGGCGCGCTCCTTCGGCTGCGAGACGGTCGACGTCTCGAAGGGCGATCCGGCGGGCCAGATCGAGCAGATCCTCGGCGTGCCGGAGGTCGACTGCGGAGTGGACGCCGTCGGCTTCGAGGCGCACGGCAACGGCGCCGACTCGGGGAAGGAGGCGCCGGCGACGGTGCTGAACTCGCTGATGTCGATCACCGCGGCGGGCGGCGCCCTCGGTATCCCGGGGCTCTACGTCACGGGCGACCCGGGCGGAGTCGACGAAGCGGCCCAGGAGGGCTCGCTGTCGATCCGGCTCGGGCTCGGCTGGGCGAAGTCGCTGTCCTTCACCACGGGCCAGTGCCCGGTGATGAAGTACAACCGGCAGCTGATGATGGCGATCCTGCACGACCGGGTGCACATCGCCGACGCGGTCCAGGCCACCGCGATCAGCCTGGACGACGCTCCCCGCGGCTACGCCGACTTCGACAAGGGCGCGGCGAAGAAGTTCGTGCTGAACCCGAACGGCTACCTGGGATGACCGACGGGGCGGGTCCTGCCCAGGGCCCGCCCCGAGCCCCGGGAGAATGGACGGGATGAGCGCGCACGGGCACGAGGCGACCGACTGGGACGAGGCCAGGCGGATCGTCGGCGGAGCGGTCGCACGCTCCGGCGTCGCGACCGTCCCCCTCCTCGAGGCGCGGGGAGCCGTCCTCGACCGCGACGTCGCCGCCGCGCGGCCGCTCCCCCACTACGACTCCTCGGCCATGGACGGCTGGGCCGTGCGCGGGCCCGGGCCCTGGCCGCTCGAGGACGGCACCGCCGCTCCGATCGTCACCGGCGCCGCCGTGCCCGAGTGGAGCGACGCGGTGCTGCCGTCCGAGCAGGGCGCGGTCTGCGACGACCTGCTCACGGCGCGGACGCCCCTCCCGCCCGGCCGCCACATCCGGCTCGCGGGCGACGAGGCCTCGCGCGGCGCCGTGCTGGTCGGCGCCGGGACCCGCCTCACTCCCGCGCACCTCGCCCTGCTCGCGGTCGCCGGGATCGACGCGCTCGACGTCCGGCCACCCGCCGCGGTCGACCTGCTCCTCACGGGGGACGAGGTCGACACCGAGGGGATGCCGCCCGCGGGACGGGTCCGCGACGCGTTCACACCGCTGCTCCCCGCGCTGGTCGAGCTCTCGGGCGGAGCCGTGGGAGAGGTCGTGCGCCGCGGCGACGACGAGGACGCGATCGCCCGGACGCTGCTGGCGGGCACGGCGCCGATCCTCCTCACCACGGGTGGGACCGGGCGCTCCCGGGTGGACGCGGTCCGCCGCGCCCTCGATGCGGTGGGGGCGCGCGTCCTCGTCGACGGCGTCGGCATGCGCCCCGGCCACCCGACCATGGCTGCGCTGCTGCCGGGCGGGACGCTGGTGATCGCGCTGCCGGGCAATCCGCTCGCCGCGCTGCTCGCGGCGCTCTCCTTCCTGCCCCCGGCCCTCGACGCGGCGTCCGGCGCCGCTGCCCGCCCCCTCGGCCGGGGTGTCCTCGCCGAGCCGCTCGGGCGCGCGGGGACCACGGTGCTCGTACCCGTCTCCTCCGGCGAGGACGGCTGGCGGGCCTCCGCGGGCATCCGCTCGCACATGCTGACCGGGCTCGCCGCCTCCGAGGCCGTCGCCGTCGTTCCCGCGCCGGGGGCGGCAGCGGGCGACTCCGTGCGCCTGCTGCCGCTGCCCTGGTGAGGCCTACGCCGCCGGCTCGAGGCGGATCACGACCGACTTCGAGGTCGGCGTGTTGCTGATCTTCGCGGTCGAGTCCAGCGGCACGAGGACGTTCGTCTCCGGGTAGTACGCGGCCGCGCAGCCGCGGGGCGTGTCGTAGGCCACGACGCGGAACGCCTCCGCCCGCCGCTCGACGCCGTCGGGCCATTCCGAGACCAGGTCGACCATCGCTCCGTCCGCGAAGCCCAGCTCGGCGACGTCGTCGGCGTGGACGAACACCACTCGCCGACCGTCGTGGATCCCGCGGTAGCGGTCGTCCTTGCCGTAGATCGTGGTGTTGAACTGGTCGTGCGAGCGCAGCGTCTGCAGCAGCAGCCTGCCCTCCGGCACCCGCGGGTACTCGAGGGGATTCGCGGTGAAGCGGGCCAGGCCGGAGGGGGTGTCGAACCGGCGCGAGTCGCGCGGCGGATGCGGGAGGACGAAGCCGCCGGGCACGTCGATCCGGGCCTCGAAGCCGTCGAAGCCGGGGACGACGTGGGCGATGTGCGAGCGGATGCGGCGGTAGTCGTCGCGCAGTCCCGCCCAATCGACCCGGGGGACGTTCTCACGGCCCTCGAGCAGCCGCTCCGCGATCCCCGTGAGGATCGCCACCTCCGAGCGCAGGCCCGGGCTCGGCGGGCGCAGGCGGCCCCGGGAGGCGTGCACGGCGCTCATCGAGTCCTCGACCGTGACCCGCTGCTCGCCCGAGCGCTGCACGTCGGAGTCGGTGCGGCCGAGGGTGGGCAGGATCAGCGCGCGCCGGCCGGTGACGACGTGCGAGCGGTTGAGCTTGGTCGAGACGTGCACGGTCAGGGCGAGCGAGCGCATCGCCGCCTCTGTCACTCCGCTGTCGGGCGTCGCCCGGGCGAAGTTGCCGCCGAGCCCCATGAAGACGCGGGCCTTCCCGTCGCGCATCGCCCGGATCGCGGCGACGGTGTCCGTGCCGTGCTCGCGCGGCGAGAAGAACGAGAACTCTCGGTCGAGCGCGTCGTGGAAGGAGTCCGGCATCCGCTCGAAGATCCCCATCGTGCGGTCGCCCTGCACGTTGGAGTGGCCGCGCACCGGGCAGACGCCGGCACCGGGCTTGCCGATGTTGCCGGTGAGCAGGAGCACGTTGACCACGTCCTTGAGCGTGGCGACGGAGTGGGCGTGCTGCGTGAGGCCCATCGCCCAGCAGACCACGGTGCCCTCGGACGCCGCGATCAGCTCGGCGACGGTGCGGATGCGCGTCTCGTCGATGCCGCTCGCCCGCTCGATCTCGTCCCACTGCACCTCGCGCAGCCCGTGGAGGTACTCGGCGAGGCCGCCGGTGCTCTCGCGGATGAAGGCGTGGTCGAAGACGTCGCCGCGCGCCTCCTCCGCCTCGAGCAGCGCCTTGCCGAGGCCCTGGAAGAGGGCCTGGTCGCCGCCCAGCCGCACCTGGAGGAAGTGATCGGCGAGGGCCGTGCCGTCGCCCAGCGTGCCGCGGACGGTCTGCGGGTTCTGGAAGCGGAGCAGCCCCGCCTCCGGCAGCGGGTTCACGGCCACGATGGTGCCGCCCGCGCGCTTGGCACGCTCCAGAGCGGTCAGCATCCGCGGATGGTTCGTGCCGGGGTTCTGGCCCGCGACGATGATCAGCGGTGCCCGCTCCACGTCGCGCAGGCTCACCGAGCCCTTGCCGATCCCGATCGTCTCGGTGAGGGCGGAGCCGCTGGACTCGTGGCACATGTTGGAGCAGTCGGGCAGGTTGTTCGTGCCGAAGCCGCGGACCATCAGCTGGTAGACGAAGGCCGACTCGTTCGAGGTCCGGCCGGAGGTGTAGAAGATCGCCTCGTCGGGGCTCGCACAGGCGCGCAGCTCCTCGGCCACGAGGTCGAGCGCCTCGTCCCACCCCACGGGCCGGTAGTGCGTCGCGCCCTCCTCGAGCAGCATCGGCTCGGTGAGACGCCCCTGCTGGCCGAGCGCGAAGTCGTCCCACTCCTCCAGCTCCGCGACGGGGTGCGCGGCGAAGAAGGCCGACGTGACGGTGCGGAGCGTCGCCTCCTCGGCGACCGCCTTCGCTCCGTTCTCGCAGAACTCGGCGACGTGGCGCTTGTCGCCCTCGGGCCAGGCGCAGCCCGGGCAGTCGAAGCCGGTCTTCTGGTTCACCCGCAGGAGCGTCTCGGCGCTGCGCACCGGGCCCATCTGCTTGAGCGATATCTCGAGGGCGTGGGCGACGCCGGGGATCCCGACGGCGCGTCTCTTCGGCGACCGGACGGAGAGGCGGCTCTCGTCGATCGGACTCTCGCGGGGCTCGGCGTCATCGACCATTCCTGCATCGTACGTCCGCACCCCGGCATCGCTCCCGGTTCCCGGTGGGAGGATGACCTCCACCGCCTGAGGAGACCCATGACCCGCAGTGTCGCCCGCACCCGCCTGACCGCTGTCCGCGCGGACGATCCGCCCCGCCGCCGCGAGGACGTCCTCGCCGTCGAGGAGCCGCTCGAGATCCGCGTCGGCGGACGGCGCTTCAGCGTGACCATGCGCACACCCGGCGACGACTTCGACCTGGTCGCCGGGTTCCTGGTGTCCGAGGGGGTGCTCACCGAGTCGGAGCAGCTGGCGGCGATGCGCTACTGCGCCAGCGGCTCCGGGCCGGGCGAGAACACCTACAACGTGGTCGATGCGAGTGTCCGAGGCGGACGGGAGTCCGTGCTGCTCGAGCGCGAGCGGTCGGTCTACACGACGAGCTCGTGCGGAGTGTGCGGGCTCGCGTCGCTCGAGGCGGTCGCCACCGACTCGGCGTGGAGCGTCGCGGAGGACGGGCTGCGGGTGGAGCGGGAGCTGCTGGTCTCGCTCCCGGACCGGCTCCGCGAGGCGCAGGCGGTGTTCGAGCGGACGGGCGGCGTCCACGCGGCCGGGCTGTTCGACGCGGACGGCTCGCTGCTGGTGCTCCGGGAGGACGTCGGGCGGCACAACGCCGTGGACAAGGTGGTCGGCTGGGGACTCCGGGAGGGTCGGCTGCCGCTGCGCGGGACGCTCCTGCAGGTGTCGGGGCGCGCCTCGTTCGAGCTGGTGCAGAAGGCCGTGATGGCCGGCATCCCCCTGCTCGCCGCGGTCGGTGCCCCGTCGTCGCTGGCGGTGGACCTGGCCCGCGATTCCGGCCTCACCCTGATCGGCTTCAGCCGCGGCTCCGGCTTCAACCTCTACGCGGGCGACGCGCGCCTGCTGCCCTGAGCCGCCGCGGCTGCTCGACCAGCAAGAGCGTCCGAGCATCCGGCAGAGGGCCGCGACCCGGAATCGCGTGTCAGCGATTCAGGGCAGCCCGACGCACCCCGCTCTGCGGAACGAGACCCCACGAGAAGCCGACCGCGGTCGTGCAGCGGGTCACCGCTGCACGACGAGCAGACACCGCCGCGTGTCAGCGATTCAGGGCAGCCCGACGCGGCCCGCTCTGCGGAAGCCACCACCCCTGGAAGCCGACCGCGAGTCGTGTCGCGGCTCCGCCGCTACACGACCGACAAGCTCTGCCGGGCGATCTCCAGCTCCTCGTTGGTGGGGACGACGAGGACGGTGACGCGGGAGTCGTCGGTGGAGATGCGGCGGGCGCCGCGGTCGGCGGACGTGTTGCGCTCGGGGTCGAGCTCGATGCCGAGGCCCTCGAGGCCGCGCAGGGCGCCGGCGCGGACGGCGGCGACGTTCTCGCCGACTCCGGCCGTGAACACCACGGCGTCGACGCGGCCCAGCTGCGCGTAGAAGGCACCGATGTAGTGGCGGAGGCGGTGGTAGTAGACCTCGAGTCCGGCGCGGGCCTGCTCGTCGCCGGCCTCGGCCGCCTCCTGGACGTCGCGCATGTCGCCGCGTCCCGTGAGTCCGAGGAGCCCGCTGCGGCGGTTGAGGAGGGTGTCGAGCTCGTCGATCGAGAGGCCGGCCTTGCGGGCGAGGTGGAACACGACGGCCGGGTCGAGGTCTCCGGAGCGGGTGCCCATGACCAGGCCCTCGAGCGGGGTCATGCCCATCGAGGTCTCGACGGAGACGCCGCCGTCGACGGCGCAGGCGGACGCTCCGTTGCCCAAGTGCAGGACGATCGTCTTCAGGTCGGAGCGGCGGCGGCCGAGGTAGGCGGCGGCGGCCTCCGAGACGAACTTGTGCGAGGTGCCGTGGAAGCCGTAGCGGCGGACGCGGTGCTTCTCGGCGAGCTCGGCGGGCAGCGCGTAGGTCGACGCCTCGGCCGGGATCGTGTGGTGGAAGGCGGTGTCGAAGACGGCGACGTGCGGGACGTCCGGGAAGGCCTTCTGCGCCGCCTCGATGCCCTCGAGGTTGGCGGGGTTGTGGAGCGGGGCGAGGTCGGCGAGGTCCTCGATGTTGATCTTGACCAGGTCGGTGACGACGGTGGGCTCGAAGAAGCGCTTGCCGCCGTGCACGACGCGGTGGCCCACGGCGACGGGAGGGAACTCGTCGAGGCTCGGACCGTGCTCGCCGAACGCGCGGATCATCGCGTCGAAGCCGGCGGTGTGGTCGGGGATCGGCCCCTCGATCTCGAACGACTCCCCGTCGCGGGTGTGCTTCGTGCGGCCGGTGTCCTCGCCGATCCGCTCGACGAGGCCGCTGGCGAGGGTCTCCTCGGTGGTCATCTCGATGAGCTGGTACTTGAACGACGACGAACCGCTGTTGACGACGAGGACGACGGACATGAGGGGACTCCTGGGGTGATCGGGGTCGGGAGG
>NZ_PSWL01000042.1:0-14105 GCF_002932755.1 Rathayibacter sp. AY1B6 | reverse complement strand
ACCCGCTCCACCCGCGCAACCACCTCGTCGAGCCGACCGCGAAGAGCCGCGCAGGGAGCGGCTCCTCAATGAACACAGCCGTCGTGGGAATCGCGTGCCAAGCGATTCCCCCGCGGCGACCGCGACCCGCTCCACCCGCACCACCATCTCTCAAGGCCGACCGCGAGGAGCCGCGCAGGGAGCGGCTCCACCCACAAGCCGTCGTGGGAATCGCGTGCCAAGCGATTCACCCGCGGCGACCGCGACCCGCTCCACCCGCGCAACCACCCCGCGAGGCCGACCGCGAGGGGCCGCGCAGGGAGCGGCCCCTCAATGAACACAGCCGTCGAGGGAATCGCGTGCCAAGCGATTCCCCCGCGGCGACCGCGACCCGCTCCACCCATCGCAACCACCTCCCGAGGCCGACCGCGAGGAGCCGCGCAGGGAGCGGCTCCTTAAGAGCGCAGCCTCTCGAGCACGACCGCGGCGAGCGTTTCGGCGAGGCGGTCGGCCGTCTCCTGGGTCTTCGCCTCGACCATGACCCGCACCATCGGCTCGGTGCCGGAGGGGCGCAGGAGCACGCGGCCGTCGCTGCCGAGCTCGGCGGTGGCGTCGGCGACGGCGGAGGCGATGACCTCGTCGTCGCGGACGCCTTCGCGGTCGACGCCGCGCACGTTGACGAGGGTCTGCGGGAAGACGGACATGACGGCGGCCAGGTCGGCGATCGTGCGGCCGGTCCGGGCCATCTCGGCCGCGAGCTGGAGCCCGGTGAGGACGCCGTCGCCGGTGGTGGCGTAGCGGCTCATGATGACGTGGCCGGACTGCTCCCCGCCGAGCGAGTAGCCGCCGTCGTTCATCGCCTCGAGGACGTAGCGGTCGCCGACCGCGGTCTCGATGACGCGGATGCCGGCGTCGCGCATGGCGAGCTTGAGGCCGAGGTTGCTCATGACGGTGGCGACGAGGACGTCGTCGCGGAGGGCGCCGCGGCGGGCCATGGCGGTCGCGAGGATCGCCATGATCTGGTCGCCGTCGACGATGCGGCCCTCGGCGTCCACCGCGAGGCAGCGGTCGGCGTCGCCGTCGTGGGCGATGCCGATGTCGGCGCCGGCTGCGCGGACGGCGTCGGCGACGTTGTCGAGGTGGGTCGAGCCCACTCCGTCGTTGATGTTGAGGCCGTCGGGGTCGTTGCCGATGACGGTGACGGTCGCTCCGGCGTCGGTGAACACCTGGGGCGAGATGCCGGCGGCGGCGCCGTGCGCGCAGTCGATGACCACGTGCAGGCCGTCGAGCCGGGTGCCCTCGAGGGATCCGAGCAGGTGGAGGACGTAGCGGTCCTCCGCGTCGGAGAACCGGGTGATGCGGCCGACGTCGGCTCCGGTCGGCGTGAGCGGGGGGACTCCGAGGGCCGCTTCGATGCGGTTCTCGAGCTCGTCCGGGAGCTTGCGTCCGCCGGCGGCGAAGAACTTGATGCCGTTGTCGGCGGCGGGGTTGTGCGAGGCCGAGATCATCACGCCGAAGTCGGCGTTCTCGTCGGCGATGAGGTAGGCGGTGGCGGGCGTCGGGATGACGCCGGCGTCGAGCACGTCGACTCCCGCGCTCGCGAGACCCGCCGCGACCGCGGCTCCGATGAACTGACCGGAGATGCGGGGGTCGCGGGCGAGCACGGCGACGGGCCGACGGCCCTCGGCCCGGGCGGTCGCTCCGAGTACACGGGCGGCCGCCTGGGCGAGGCCGAGAGCCAGGTCGGCCGTGACCTCGCGATTCGCGAGGCCACGGACGCCGTCTGTTCCGAACAGGCGCGGCATGGTGCGCAGTCCCTTCTCGAGCTGCTGGTCGTGCGGCCGTCAGGCCGCGTCGACTAGCGCTTCGAGAACTGGGACGCCTTGCGGGCCTTCTTGAGACCGGCCTTCTTGCGCTCGATGACGCGGGCGTCGCGGGTCAGGAAGCCCGCCTTCTTCAGGATCGCGCGGTTGTTCTCGCGGTCGATCTCGTTGAGCGCACGGGCGATGGCGAGGCGCAGCGCGCCGGCCTGGCCGGAGGGGCCGCCGCCGGTGATCTTGGCGACCACGTCGTAGGAGCCGATCAGGTCGAGCACCTTGAAGGGGTCGGTGATCAGCTGCTGGTGCAGCTTGTTGGGGAAGTACTCCGCGAACTCGCGGGCGTTGACGGTCATGCCGCCGTTGCCGGGGACGAGGCGCACGCGGGCGATGGCCTGCTTGCGTCGGCCCACGGCTGCGCCGGAGACGTTGAGGACGGCGCGGGGCGTCGTGGACGCCTCGGTGGCCGGGCTTTCGGTGGAGTAGCTCTCGGGAGCCACGTCGATCTGGTCTGCGATCTTCGCCACGGTGTAGGTGATCCTTTGTCTTCGAAGTCTGGGGTGTCGGGGAGGGCCGGAGCCTACTGGGCGACCTGGGTGAAGGCGTACGCCTGCGGCTGCTGGGCCGCGTGGGGGTGCTCGGATCCCGTGTAGACCTTCAGCTTGCGCAGCTGGGCGCGGCCGAGGGAGTTCTTGGGGAGCATGCCGCGGATGGCCTTCTCGACGGCGCGGACCGGGTTCTTCTCGAGGAGCTCGGCGTACGTGGTGGCCGAGAGGCCGCCCGGGTAGCCGGAGTGGCGGTAGGCCTTCTTCTGGAGGAGCTTCTGGCCGGTGAGGGCGACCTTCTCCGCGTTGACGATGATGACGAAGTCGCCCATGTCCATGTGCGGCGCGAAGGTGGCCTTGTGCTTGCCGCGCAGGAGCGCCGCGGCGTGGGTGGCGAGACGGCCGAGCACGACGTCGGACGCGTCGATGACGATCCAGTCGTGCTGGACGTCAGCCGGCTTCGGAGAAAAAGTGCGAGTCACGTGAGTGCTGCTTTCTGGTCGGAGTGAGGTGTTCGTGGATCCCGCTCCGTGGCCGTTCGACCCGCGAGGGGCCGAACCGATCCGGTGGAGGGCTCAACTTCGGGCGCTCGGCACACGGCCGAAAACACCAAGGGTCGACATTACAGCAAAGCCCCCGTGCGGCCAAGCACGGATCCTGGCGGCAGGGGCTCCGGCTGCGGTGGCAGCAGGTGCGGCCCGAGCCGCCACGGGGCGCGGGGCGCGGTCGAGCACCCCCGGCTCACTCCGAGTCCTCGAGGTCCGGCCCCTCGGTCCGCACGGTGCGCTTCGCCCGGGTGAGCAGGGCGCGCTCGGCGAGCGCGTCGTCCTCGGGGTAGTCGACCTCGCGGAGGATGAGGCCGCGGGCCGGCATCACCGCGAACGCGTTGGTCCGCCGGGCGGCGTCCCGGAGCAGCGGGACCGCCCCCGCCTCGAGCTTCCCGGCGCCGACCGCGACGCACGCTCCCACGAGGGCCCGCACCATGCTGTGGCAGAAGGCGTCCGCGCGCAGGTGGGCGTGCAGGACTCCGTCGGCGTCGCGCTCCCAGGTGAAGTCGAGCAGGCTCCGGATGGTGGTGGCCCCCACCCGGGCGCGGCAGAACGACGCGTAGTCGTGCAGGCCCAGGAGGGAGCGGGCCGCGGCCGACATCGCGTCGAGGTCGAGGGAGTCGGTGATCCAGGTGGTGTAGGTGCGCTCGAGCGGGTGGCGCATCGAGGAGGCGTCGGCCAGCCGGTATTCGTACCGCCGCCAGCGCGCCGAGAACCGCGCGTCGAACCCCTCCGGCGCCTCCGTCACCCGGTGCACCGAGACGTCGGTGTACTGCCCGAGGATCCCGCGGAGCCGCCGCTCGAGGATCGACGCGGGCGGGAACGGCTCCTCCCCCGGTCGGCGCCGACCGCTGCTGATGCGGCCCCACTGCTCGGGGGTGAGGTCGACGTGGGCGACCTGCGCGCTGGCGTGGACGCCGACGTCGGTGCGCCCGGCGACCGTCACTGTCGGGTGCTGCTCGGAGCGCAGCACCAGGGCGAGGGACTCCTCGAGCACCCCCTGCACGGTGCGCAGGCCCGGCTGCTTCGCCCAGCCGGAGAAGTGCGAGCCGTCGTAGGCCAGGTCGAGGCGGACGCGGTGGAGCATCAGACGAGTCTAGAGCGGGCCGCGGTCACGGCTCAGGCGACCGCGAGCGGGACGTCGACACTCGCCAGGGCCGAGACCGCCCAGCCGACCAGCGTCGACTGCTCGCCGACCGAGGAGACGATCCGCGCCTCCCAGCCGCCCGCGAGGACGGCCAGCTCGGAGGGAGCGGAGGCGATGCCCTGCGCCCAGTAGGCGGCCGTGCCCAGCGAGACCGGCACCGCACCGAGCGCCTCGCCCGCACCGGTGAAGGTCTCGACGAGGGGCCCGCGGTGCAGCGTCAGCACGACGGCCGGGTCGCCGCCGTCGACGGCGTAGGAGCACGTGTCGCCCGCGGCGGTGAGCGCCACGGCGCCCGGCGTCAGGCCGGCCTCCTGCTCGACCAGGGAGGCGGGGAGCGCGCTCGCGCAGTCCACGCCCTCTCCCGCCGGATCGCTCGACGGCACGGACGGCACGGACGGTGCGGTCGGTGCGGCCGACGGCACCGGGGTGGCGCTCGCGACGCCCGCCGACTCCGGCACGTCGATCACGTCGCCGGAGGCGCAGCCGCTCACTCCGACCGCGAGGGCCAGGGCGAGGAGCACCGCAGCGGCCGAGGAGCGCAGTCGCACAGGAGTCCTCCGAGGATCGTCGGGGCGGACCCCGGGAGCGCCGGTCGTGACGCGGCCGCACCCGACGAGCGCAACCGTGCCATCGTAAGCGACGCTTCGCGCCACTCCACCTCGGGGAACGACGAGAGCCCCCCGCCCCGGAGGGGGCGGAGGGCTCTCGGCAGAGGGGGCGTGACTACTTGGTCGCGCCGGTCTCCTCGACCGGAGCGTCCTGCGCGGCGTCCTCGACGGGAGCGTCCTGCACGGGCGCCTCCTCGACGGGGGTCTCCTCGGCAGTGGTCTCCTCGGCGGGGGCCTCGTCCACCGGAGCGGACACGGGCGCCGTGGTGGTGCGCGACTTCTTCGCCTTGGGCGTGACGGGCTCGAGGACGAGCTCGATCACGGCCATGGGCGCGTTGTCTCCCTTGCGGGGGCCGATCTTGGTGATGCGGGTGTAGCCGCCCTCGCGCTCGGCGACGAGCGGGGCGATCTCGGTGAAGAGCTCGTGGACGACCGACTTGTCGCCGATCGTCGCGAGGACGCGACGGCGGGCGTGTAGGTCGCCGCGCTTGGCGAAGGTCACCAGGCGTTCGGCGAGCGGACGAAGGCGCTTGGCCTTGGTCTCGGTCGTCTTGATGCTCTTGTGCGTGAACAGGGCCGCGGCCAGGTTCGCCAGCAGCAGGCGCTCGTGTGCGGGGCCGCCTCCGAGGCGGGGGCCCTTGGTGGGCTTGGGCATGGGTTTACTCCAGTACTAAAGGGGTGTCAGCAGGTCGGACGCGAGGAGCCGGGGCTCCGGAGCGGAGGACCTAGATGCTCTCGTCGTCGTAGCTGTAGAAGTGGGCGCCGTCGAACCCGGGGACCGAGTCCTTGAGCGACAGGCCGAGCTCCGTCAGCTTCTCCTTGACCTCATCCACCGACTTCTGACCGAAGTTGCGGATGTTCATGAGCTGCGTCTCCGAGAGGGCGACGAGCTCATTGACGTTGTTGATGCCCTCGCGCTTGAGGCAGTTGTAGCTGCGCACCGAGAGGTCGAGGTCCTCGATGGGCATGGACAGCTCGGTCGAGAGGACCGCGTCGACCGGCGCGGGGCCGATCTCGATGCCCTCGGCCGCGTTGTTCAGCTCGCGGGCGAGACCGAACAGCTCGGTCAGCGTGCGTCCGGCGGAGGCGATGGCGTCGCGCGGCGAGATCGCCGCCTTCGTCTCCACGTCCACGACCAGGCGGTCGAAGTCGGTGCGCTCGCCGGCACGGGTGGCCTCGACGCGGTAGGTGACCTTCAGCACGGGCGAGTAGATCGAGTCGACCGGGATCTGGCCGGCCTCGGAGAACTCGCTGCGGTTCTGGGTCGCCGAGACGTAGCCACGGCCTCGCTCGATGGTGAGCTCGAGCTCGAACTTCGCCTTGTCGTTCAGCGTGGCGATGACGAGCTCCGGGTTGTGGATCTCGACACCGGCCGGAGCCGAGATGTCCGCGGCGGTGACCTGGCCGGCTCCCTGCTTGCGCAGGTAGGCGGTGATCGGCTCGTCGTGCTCGGAGGAGACGACGAGTCCCTTGATGTTCAGGATGATCTCGGTGACGTCCTCGCGGACGCCCGGGACGGTCGTGAACTCGTGCAGGACTCCGTCGATCCGGATGCTGGTGACAGCGGCGCCGGGGATGGAGGACAGCAGGGTGCGACGCAGCGAGTTGCCGAGCGTGTAGCCGAAGCCGGGCTCGAGAGGCTCGATGACGAAGCGGGAACGGAACTCCGAGATGTTCTCCTCGGTGAGCGTCGGACGCTGTGCGATAAGCACTGATGATTCCTTTCGATCACGTGTCCGCTATATGACACGTGCGTTTGCGAGGTGTGGAGTTGTGAAAGAAATGCGCGATCCGCCGGTCGGCCGCACGTGCCGCCCGGAGGCGGTTCGTGCGGCCGACCGACGGCTGCGAGTGCTGCTTAGACGCGACGACGCTTGGGCGGGCGGCAGCCGTTGTGCGCCTGCGGGGTGACGTCGTTGATCGAGCCGACCTCGAGGCCGGCGGCCTGGAGCGAGCGGATCGCGGTCTCACGACCCGAGCCGGGGCCCTTCACGAAGACGTCCACCTTCTTCATGCCGTGCTCCTGAGCCTGGCGCGCGGCCGACTCGGCGGCGAGCTGAGCGGCGAACGGCGTCGACTTGCGCGAGCCCTTGAAGCCGACTCCACCGGACGAGGCCCAGCTGATGACGGCCCCGGAGGGGTCGGTGATCGAGACGATGGTGTTGTTGAACGTCGACTTGATGTGGGCCTGGCCCACAGCGATGTTCTTCTTCTCCTTGCGGCGCGGCTTGCGCGCGGCCGACTTGGGGGTAGCCAATTCTGTATCTCCTCTAGGTCCGTGTCGCCCGCGTTACTTGCGGCCGGCCTTCTTCTTGCCGGCGACGGTGCGCTTGGGTCCCTTGCGGGTGCGCGCGTTCGTCTTGGTGCGCTGTCCACGGACCGGGAGGCCGCGACGGTGGCGGATGCCCTCGTACGAGCCGATCTCGACCTTGCGGCGGATGTC
Organism: Rathayibacter sp. AY1B6; assembly: GCF_002932755.1. Lineage (NCBI taxonomy): Bacteria > Bacillati > Actinomycetota > Actinomycetes > Micrococcales > Microbacteriaceae > Rathayibacter > Rathayibacter sp. AY1B6. The sequence goes on along the minus strand of NZ_PSWL01000042.1, from coordinate 7,018 downwards.
GGCGGCGACCTCGCGGCGGAGGTCTCCCTCCACCTTGTAGTTGCCCTCGATGTAGTCGCGGAGCGAGACGAGCTGGTCGTCGCTGAGGTCCTTGACGCGGATGTTGCCGTCGATCCCGGTGTCGCTCAGGGTCTTGAGCGCGCGAGTGCGGCCGACACCGTAGATGTAGGTCAGTGCGACCTCCACGCGCTTCTCGCGCGGGATGTCTACTCCTGCCAGACGTGCCATTGTGGCTTCTCCTGTGAGTGAGTGGAGGTGTGAAGCAGCACCGGTGCCTCGGCCTCCGACCGAAGGTGTCCTCGCCGTCCACCCCGGGGTCGCCGGGGTGCTGCGCGATTTCTGGTGCTGCGGGTGTGTTCAGTTGTGCAGTGGGGGCGGCACGCCGCCCCTGCGCTCCCTCGCGGAAGCAGCGGGACTAGCCCTGGCGCTGCTTGTGGCGGGGGTTGCTGCTGCAGATGACCATCACGTTGCCGTGGCGGCGGATGATCTTGCAGTGGTCGCAGATGCGCTTGACGCTGGGGTTGACCTTCATTGTTCTTGTCCTTGTTTTCGCTGGCGTCGTGCTCCCGGCGGATGCCGGGGCCGTTCCTTACAGGACACGCACGTCGCGAACGTCAGCGGAGCGAACGTCTACTTGTAGCGGTAGACGATCCGGCCGCGGGTCAGGTCGTAGGGGCTCAGCTCCACGATCACCCGGTCCTCGGGGAGGATCCGGATGTAGTGCTGACGCATCTTGCCCGAGATATGGGCGAGAACTTTGTGTCCGTTGGTCAGCTCCACGCGGAACATCGCGTTGGGGAGCGCCTCGACAACCGCACCTTCGATTTCGATGACACCGTCTTTTTTGGCCATAGCCTCACTGTCGTTCGGAAGTAGTGTGTGTACTGGTCGTGCGAATGTTTCCGCGACGAGCCACCACCGGGCGAGAGCCCGGATCGGGGTTCGCGGGCATGCCGGAGCACGCGCAAAACACCAAGGGTCGATGCTACGCGAATCCCGGCCGCTCCGCCACCTCGGGCGTGTCGCTCCCCGCCTCCGCCTCCGCGCCCGACGCGCGCCCCCTGCCGGGCCCCGCGTCCGTCGCCGCCTAGGCTGGCTCCGTCGAGCCGGAGGGAGAGCACATGGCGCGCACGACGAGGTCCGCGACCGCGAGGCGGAGCTGGTACTCGCACCCGGTGGTGACGGTCCTGGCGGCGATCGCGGTCATCGCCCTGGTGCAGACCTTCTTCGTGAAGGTGTACACGGTGCCGACCGGCTCCATGGAGAACACCCTCCAGGGCGGCGGGTTCTTCGGCGACCGCATCCTGGTCGACCGCACCCTCGCGCTCCAGGGCGGGCCGGAGGAGGGGCAGATCGTCGTCTTCTCGCGCGACGCCGACTGGGGTGCGAGCGACGAGGCCGGCAGCCCCCTCTCCGAGATCGTGAAGACCTTCGGGGACGTCACCAGCATCGGCCCCTCGCACGAGGAGTTCCTCGTCAAGCGGCTGATCGCCGAGGGGGGCCACACCGTCTCCTGCTGCGACGCCGAGGGGCACGTGCTGGTCGACGGGAAGCCGCTCGACGAGTCCTACGTCTTCGAGGACTTCCCCTTCACCCCCGGGACCCTCGACTGCACGACGAGCCCCGCGTCCCTGCGCTGCTTCGACGAGTACACGGTCCCCGAGGGCTCCCTCTTCGTCCTGGGGGACCACCGGTCGAACTCCAACGACTCGCTCGGCGAGTGCCGCGGCGCCGGCGGGCCGATCGACACCTGCGTGAAGACCGTGCCGATCGACAGGGTCACCGGACGCGTCTTCGCCGTGGCCTGGCCGCTCACCCGCTGGCGGCTGTTCTAGCGCTCCGCCCGAGCCGCCGCAGACGACGACGAGGTCCCCCGCGCGAAGCAGGGGACCTCGTCGTCGTTCACCGCCGTGCGGCCGTGGGACTAGCCGCGGACGACCGCCACCACCCGGTCGAAGAGCGGGTGCTCGGGTGCGAGGCCGGTGACCTCCGCCACGAACTCCTCCGGGCTGAGCGCGGCCAGCTTCTCGCGGAGCTCCACGCTCTGCGGGTCCTCGGGCACGTCGAAGCGCAGCGCGGCGCCGATCGCGGCGAGCAGGCCCTCGGGCGTCCGCCCGCGCTCGGCGAGCTCGGCAGCCGGTCCGATGAAGCGCTCGTGCCGCGACAGCTTCCGCAGCGGCTGGCGCCCCACCCGGTCGACCGTGTCGGTCAGGTAGGGGTTGGCGAAGCGCTTCAGCGTCTTCTCGAGGTAGGCCTGCTGCTCCTCGTCGCTGAAGCCGTGCTTGGCCACGATGAGCGCCTTGGTGTCCTCGAGCGCGGCCTTCACCGCGTCGTGCACCTCGGGCATCGCGAGCGCGTCGGAGAGCTTGTGCGCTCCGGCCGCGAAACCGGTGTAGGCGGCCGTCGCGTGGCCGGTGTTCACCGTGAAGAGCTTCCGCTCGATGAAGGGCTCGAGGTCGTCGACCCAGGTCGCGCCCGGGATCTCCGGCTCGGTGCCCTCGAACGGAGTGCGGTCGACGACCCACTCGAAGAAGCTCTCCACCGTCACGTCCAGGCCCTGGCCCGGGTCCTGGTTGGGGACGATGCGGTCCACCGCGGTGTCGGCGAAGACGGCGCGGGTGCGCAGGCGCTCCCACTCGTCCGCGCCGAGGTTCGCGGCGACCTCGGTCTGCAGCAGGCGGGTCGCGTTGATCGCGTTCTCGCAGGCCATGACCGCCAGCCGCGGCGCCGACTCGTCGCGGGCGGCGAGGCCCTTCGCGATCACCGGGGCGACGAAGCGCAGGATGTTCGGGCCGACGGCCGTGGTGACGATGTCGGCGGCGGCGATCTCGCGGACGAGCGCCTCCTCGTCGGCGGCCGAGTCGATCGCGCGGAAGCGGTCGACGACGTGCGTGGCCGCCTCCTCCCCCACCTCGTGCACCTCGTAGCTGTCGGCGGCGGCGAGGCGGCCGATCAGCTCGGAGTTGACGTCGGCGAAGACGAGCTCGTAGCCGGCGCCGTGCAGGATCAGGCCGACGAAGCCGCGGCCGATGTTGCCGGCGCCGAAGTGGACGGCGGTGGGCATCAGGAGTTGACCTCGCCCAGCAGGCTGTAGAGCGACTGCGCGTCCGGGGCGTCGAGGAGCTTCTGCACCTCGTCCTCCTCCGAGAAGATGATCGCGATCTTGGAGAGGATCTCGAGGTGCTCGTTGTCGACGCCGGCGATTCCGACGACGAAGCGCACCTCGTTGCCGTCCCAGTCGATCGGCTGCGCGTAGCGCACGAACGAGAGGGCGGAGGAGCGGATCTCGTCCTTCGCGTCGTTCGTCCCGTGCGGGATGGCGAGCAGGTTGCCCATGTAGGTCGAGACGGTCGCCTCGCGGGCGAGCATGGCCTCGTAGTAGGCGGGGGTGACCGCGCCGACGCCGACCAGCATGTCGGCGGCCTCCTTGATGGCGGCCTCCTTCGTGGTGGCGGTGCCGGAGGCGTCGATCTGTCCGATGGTGAGCACGTCGCTCATGGGGTGCGTCCTTCCGTGGAGGTGCTGACAGCGAGGGAACCCGCAGGGGCGAGCGGAGCGTGTCCGCTCTGTCGCACCCTACGGGTTCCCTCCGAATGGTTGGCGTACTACTTGCCGTGCTGCTCCGCGACCAGCGAGACGACCTCGTCGTACTTCGGGCTGTTCATGAAGTTGTCCACGGAGACGTGAATGGCGCCCGGGGTGCGCTGGCGAGCGCGCTCCGTGAGCTCGGCCTGGGTGATGACCAGGTCCACGTCGTCCTCGAGAGCCGCGATCGCCTTGTTGGTGACCGTGACGTCCTCGAAGCCCGCCTTCTTCATCTTGTTCCGCAGCACCGAGGCGCCCATCGCGGACGAGCCCATGCCGGCGTCGCAGGCGAAGACGATGTTCCGGACCTGGGTGGCGGTGGCCGTGGCCCCTGCGGTCGAAGCGCCGGACGAGTCCTGCGGAGCGTTGGCGCCGCGGGCGTTGATGAGCGAGCCGACGGCGCTCTCCTTGCCCTTGTTCGCCTCGTTGGCGGCGACGGCGGCGGCGAGCTTGTCGTCGCCCTCCTGCTCCGCGGCCAGGTCGCGCTTGCGGCCGGACCGGATGATGACCGAGGCCACCAGGAACGACACAGCGGTCGCGAGGACCACCGAGAGGATGACGCCGAGGAAGCTGTCGTTCGCGGTCTGGAGGAGCACCGCGATGATCGAGCCGGGCGAGGCGGGGGCGCGGAGGCCGGAGTTGAACGCGACGTTCGTCGCGACACCGGTGGCACCGCCGAGGATGACGGCCGCGAGCAGCGCCGGCTTCATCAGCACGTACGGGAAGTAGATCTCGTGGATGCCGCCGATGAAGTGGATGATCGCCGCGCCGGGAGCCGAGGCGCGGGCCGCGCCGACACCGAAGAACGCGAAGGCCAGGAGCACGCCCATGCCGGGGCCGGGGTTGGCCTCGAGGAGGAAGAGGTAGGACTTGCCCGCCTCCTCCGCCTGCTGCACGCCCAGCGGGGTGAGGATGCCGTGGTTGATGGCGTTGTTGAGGAAGAGGATCTTCGCCGGCTCGATGAAGAGCGAGGTCAGCGGGAGCAGGCCCGCGTTGACCAGGAACTCCACGCCCGCACCGAGGGCGGTCGAGAGGCCGACCACGAGCGGCGCGACACCCGCGAAGGCGAGGAGCGCGAGGAGGAGGCCGAGGATTCCGGCGGAGAAGTTGTTGACCAGCATCTCGAAGCCGGGCTTGATCTTGCCGTCCCAGATCGAGTCGACCTTCTTCATGAGCCACGCCGACAGCGGGCCCATGATCATGGCGCCGATGAACATCGGGATGCCGGCGCCGACGATGACGCCCATGGTCGCGATGGTGCCGACCACGCCTCCGCGGGCGCCGTAGACCATGCGGCCACCGGTGTTCGCGATGAGGAGCGGGAGGAGGTAGGTGATCATCGGGGCGACGAGGCCGGTGTTGACCACGTCGGGATCCGTGCTCCAGCCGCCGAACTGCTGGACCCAGGTGGCGTCGATGCCGAGGAGCGGGAGCCATCCGGTCTGGATGAAGAGAGCCGTGATGAAGCCCCAGGCGATGAAGGCCGCGATGTTCGGCATGACCATTCCCGAGAGGAAGGTGCCGAAGCGCTGGACGTGGACGCGCGCTCCACCGCGCGTCGACGTCGCTGACGTCGTTGTCATGTGGTGTGTTCTCCGATTTCTAGGGGCGGGCGACCGGGACGCTCCTGAGGCGTCCTGTCTCCCGAGTGGCGGGGTGGTGCAGGGGGTGGGGCCGGTGATCCGGGATCAGGAGGCGGCGATCGCCTCGGTGACCGCGGAGCGGGCGTCGGCGGCGCTGTCGGCGGCGAGAGCGAGCTCCGCGTACCGCTTGGCGTCCTCGAGGGTGTGCTCGGCCAGCTCGGCGCGGACGTCGGCGAGAGCCGACGGCGACATCGAGAGGGTCGTGGCGCCGAGGCCGACGAGGACCACGGCGAGCAGCGGGTCGGCGGCGGCTTCTCCGCAGATCCCGACGGGCTTGCCCAGCGCCGCTCCCGCGCGGCCGACCTCGCCGACGAGGCGGAGCACGGCCGGGTGCCACGGGTCCTGGAACGCCGAGACCGTGCCGAGCATGCGGTCGGCGGCGAGCGTGTACTGGGTCAGGTCGTTGGTGCCGATCGAGGCGAAGTCCGCGACTCCGAGGATCCGGTCGGCGAGCAGGGCGGAGGAGGGGACCTCCACCATCACGCCGGCGGTGCGGATGCCGAGCTCCCGCGCCATCGAGGTGAAGTAGCGGGTCTCGTCCACGGTCGCGACCATCGGCGCCATGACCCAGAGGTCGGCGTCGGTGGCGGCGTCGGCCTGAGCGAGCGCGGTGAGCTGGTCGCGGAGGATCTGCTCGCTGGCGCGGAGGGCGCGCAGTCCGCGGAGTCCGAGGGCAGGGTTCTCCTCGTGGTCGTCGTTGAGGAAGCTCAGCGGCTTGTCGGCGCCGGCGTCGAGCGCGCGGACGACGACCTTGCGGCCGGGGAACGCGGCGAGCAGGCGCGTGTACTGCTCCGCCTGCTCGGCGACCGAGGGCGCCTCCTTCGCGTCGAGGAAGAGGAACTCGGTGCGGAACAGTCCCACTCCCTCGGCGCCGAGCTCGACCGCGTTCGCAGCGCCGTCGGCCGACCCGAGGTTCGCGAGCAGCGGCACGGCGTGGCCGTCGGCCAGCGCGCCGGGGACGACCGGCGCGGCGAGCATCTCGGCGCGCTCGGCGATCGAGGACTTCGCGGCGCCGATCTCGGCGTCGGAGGGGTTCACCGTCACGACGCCGGAGGTCGCGTCGAGGATGACGAGCTGGCCGTCCCGCAGGTCGAGGGCGCCGGTGGTGCCGACGATGGCGGTGATCGACTTCTCCCGGGCGAGGATCGCCGTGTGCGAGGTCGGTCCCCCGTCGCTGGTGATCAGGCCGAGGACCTTCTCGAGGTCGAGCAGCGCTGTGTCGGCCGGGGCGAGGTCGCGGGCGACGAGCACGAACGGCTCGTCCGACTCGGGGACGCCGGGAGCGGCGACGCCGCGCAGGTGCGCCACGACGCGCTGCGAGACGTCGTCGAGGTCGGTCGCGCGCTCGGCCATGTAGCCGCCCATCGCCACGAGCAGGTCGCGGAAGCCGGCGAAGGCCTCGTGCACGGCGCGCTCCGCGGTCTTGCCCCCGGCGATCCGCGCCTTGACGTCGTCCGCGAGGGACGGGTCCTCGGCCATCAGAGCCTGGGCGTCGAGGACGTCCTTCGCCGAGCCGCCGGCCCGCTCGCCGCGGTGGCGGATGGTCGCGGCGGTCGCGGAGAGCGACGAGACGGCGCGCTCCTCCTCCTGGGCGACGCTGCGGGTGCTGGCGGTGTCCTCGGGCTCGGGCAGCGGCTCCGGCATGCGCAGGACCGGCCCGAGGGCCAGCCCACGTCCGACTCCGGTGCCCTGGAGCTTGGCGGAGGCGTAGGCGGTCTGAGGAGTGGACAGCGTCATGGGTGCTCGTTCCTGTCGTGCGGAGTGCGGGCGGGAGAAGAGGGTGCGGGGGG
>NZ_PSWL01000041.1:0-15527 GCF_002932755.1 Rathayibacter sp. AY1B6 | reverse complement strand
GAGTTGGTCGCCACCATGCCGGTGCCGGCGCCCCCGCCTGCCCGCCCGAGGGCGACGCCGGCACCGGCATGGTGGCGACCAACTCCGTCGCCCCGCGCACCGGCAACGTCAGCGCCGGCACCAGCATCTTCGCCATGGTCGTCCTCGAGGGCCCGCTGGAGAGCGTGCACCACGAGCTCGACCTCGTCGCGACCCCCGCGGGCGATCTCGTCGCGATGGTCCACTGCAACAACGGAGCCAGCGAGCTCGCCGGCTGGGTCGGCCTGTTCTCGCGGTTCGCCGCCGCGTCCGGCGGCCCCTCCGACAGCGACGCCGTCTACGGCACCCTCTTCGCCGAGGCGCTCGAGGGCGAGGCGGACGCGGGCGGACTGCTCGCCTACAACCACCTCGCGGGCGAGCCGATCGCCGGCCTGGTCGAGGGCCGCCCGCTCGTCGTGCGCACCCCCGACTCGCGCCTCACGCTCGCCAACTTCATGCGCGCGCAGCTCTACGGCGTGTTCGGCACGCTCGCGCTGGGCATGCGCGTCCTCGCGGGCGAGGGCGTCCGGATCGACGAGATGTTCGCGCACGGAGGCATGTTCCGCACCGCCGGAGTCGCCCAGCGCTTCCTCGCCGGCGCACTCGACGCCCCCGTCTCGGTCGCCGCGACCGCGTCCGAGGGCGGCCCGTGGGGCATGGCCGTGCTCGCCGCCTACCGCCTGCAGAGCGGAGTCTCGCTCGACGCGTACCTGACGGATCAGGTCTTCGGCGACTCCGGCTTCGAGACCGTCGCCCCCGACGCGGACGACGTCGCCGGCTTCTCCGCCTACCTCGAGCGCTACCGCGCCGGCCTCGCCGTCGAGCAGACCGCCGTCGAGACCCTCACCGACCCGCAGAACCAGGGAGCCACCGCATGACCACCCAGAACCCCGCCGTCGAGGAGGCGATCGCCCGCGTCCGCGAGGACGTCGCGCGGCTGCACTCCGAGCTCGTCCGCTACGGCCTCGTCATCTGGACCGGCGGCAACATCTCGGGCCGCGTGCCCGGCGCCGACCTCTTCGTGATCAAGCCCAGCGGCGTCTCCTACGACGACCTCGCGCCCGAGAACATGATCCTCTGCGACCTCGACGGGAACGTCGTCCCCGGCACCCCCGGCAGCGACCGCAGCCCCTCCAGCGACACCGCGGCGCACGCCTATGTGTACCGCGAGATGCCCGAGGTCGGCGGGGTCGTGCACACGCACTCCACCTACGCGACCGCGTGGGCGGCCCGCGCCGAGTCGATCCCCTGCGTCATCACCGCGATGGCCGACGAGTTCGGCGGGGAGATCCCCATCGGCCCGTTCGCGATCATCGGCGACGACTCCATCGGCCGCGGCATCGTCGCGACCCTCAGCGGGCACCGCTCGCGCGCGGTCCTGATGCAGAACCACGGCGTCTTCACCATCGGCAAGGACGCGAAGGACGCCGTCAAGGCGGCCGTCATGGCCGAGGACGTCGCCCGCACCGTGCACCTCGCGCGCCAGGGCGGCGAGCTCGTCCCCATCCCGCAGGAGTCGATCGACGCCCTGTTCGACCGCTACCAGAACGTCTACGGACAGAACCCCACCGGAGCCATCGCATGAGCGTGTACCAGAGCATCATTCCCGACCTCGCCACCCGCACCGTCTGGTTCCTGACCGGCAGCCAGGACCTCTACGGCGAGGACACCCTCCGCCAGGTCGCCGAGCAGTCGCAGGCCGTCGTCGCGCAGCTGAACGAGGCGGGCGCGATCCCCGTGACCGTCGAGTGGAAGCCGGTGCTGAAGAGCTCCGACGCCATCCGCCGCACCATGATCGAGGCGAACTCCGACGACTCCGTCGTGGGCGTCATCACCTGGATGCACACCTTCAGCCCCTCGAAGATGTGGATCCACGGCTTCGACGCGCTCGCCAAGCCGCTGCTGCACTTCCACACCCAGGCGAACGTCGCCCTGCCGTGGCAGGACATCGACTTCGACTTCATGAACCTCAACCAGGCCGCGCACGGCGACCGCGAGCACGGCTACATCCTCAGCCGGATGAGCGTGCCCCGGAAGACGGTCGTCGGCCACGCGAGCGACGCCCGCGTCACCGAGGCCATCGGCACCTGGTCGCGCGCGGCCGCCGGCTGGTCCGCTTCGCAGAGCATGAAGGTCGCCCGCTTCGGCGACAACATGCGCAACGTCGCCGTCACCGAGGGCGACAAGACCGAGGCCGAGATCCGCCTCGGCGTCAGCGTCAACACCTGGGGTGTGAACGAGCTCGTCGAGCGCGTCGACGCCGCGACCTCCGAGCAGATCGACGCCCTCGTCGCCGAGTACCTCGAGAGCTACGACGTGGTTCCCGAGCTGCTCCCCGGCGGCGAGCGCCACGAGTCGCTCCGCTACGGCGCCGCGGTCGAGATCGGCCTGCGCTCGTTCCTGGAGGAGGGCGGCTTCGAGGCGTTCACCGACAGCTTCGAGGACCTCGGCGGGCTCCGCCAGCTCCCCGGCCTCGCCGTGCAGCGCCTCATGGCCGACGGCTACGGCTTCGGCGGAGAGGGCGACTGGAAGACGGCCGTCCTCATCCGCATCGCCGCCGTCATGGGCGCCGGCCTCCCCGGCGGCACCAGCCTGATGGAGGACTACACCTACGACATGACGCCCGGCGAGGAGCTCATCCTCGGCGCGCACATGCTCGAGGTGTCGCCGTCCCTGTCGTCGAAGCGCGCCTCGCTCGAGATCCACCCGCTGGGCATCGGCGGCCGCGAGGACCCGGTGCGCCTGGTCTTCACCGCCGACGCAGGTCCCGCCGTGGTGGTCGCCCTGAGCGACGTCCGCGAGCGCTTCCGCCTGGTCGCGAACAAGGTGCAGAACGTCGAGCCGCCGCAGACGCTGCCGCACCTGCCCGTCGGCCGCGCCGTCTGGCAGCCCGCCCCGGACTTCGGCACCAGCGCCGCCGCCTGGATCACCGCCGGTGCCGCGCACCACACGGTGATGACGACGCAGATCGGCCTGGAGGCGTGGGAGGACTTCGCCCGCATCGCCGGCGTCGAGCTCCTGGTGATCGACGAGTCGACCACCCTGCGCGGCTTCGAGGCCGACATCCGCTCGAACGCGGCGTACTACCGCCTCTCCCAGGGCCTGTAGATCCTGCGAGAACGGAACGGCCGGCTCCCTGCGGGGGCCGGCCGTCCCGTCGTTACCGGCAGGCCGCCCGGTCGGCGCGGGGGCCCGCCGCCGAGTCCGAGCCGGATCACGTCAGCAATCGAGGGCGGATCGCCCTCTCCGGCCCGTTCGGCGCCCGATACAGCATCCCGACCTCGGTTGCGGACGCGCTCGCGGCACGATGGAGGCCGGGGTGCCCGGACGGCCCTCCCGGGCGGTCGGTCCTCCCGGCCTCCGAGACGCAGGCGCGCCGGCGGGCGGTCAGTCGCGCGAGGTCGAGAACGCCGCGTCGAAGGCGTCGGCCGGCGGCGTGATCGCGTTGAGCCTCCGCACGAAGGCCAGGGCCTCCGGGGCGCCGTCGAGGCGGTCCATGCCGGCGTCCTCCCACTCGACGCTGGTCGGACCGGTGTAGCCGATCGCGTTGAGCGCGCGGAACACCGGCTCCCACGGGACGGCGCCGTGCCCGGTCGAGACGAAGGTCCAGCCGCGGCGTGGGTTCGCCCACGGCAGGTGCGAGCCGAGGACGCCGTTGCGGCCGTCGAGGTTGGTGACCGACTCCTTCACGTGCACGTGGAAGATGTGGTCGGCGAAGTCGAGCACGAACGCGACGCTGTCGAGCTGCTGCCAGACGAAGTGCGACGGGTCGAAGTTGAAGCCGAACGAGGCGCGGTGGCTGATCGCCTCGAGGGTCCGCTGGGCGGTCCAGTAGTCGTAGGCGATCTCGCTCGGGTGCACCTCGAGCGCGTAGCGGACGCCGACCTCCTCGAAGACGTCGAGGATCGGGTTCCAGCGGTCCGCGAAGTCCTGGTAGCCGGCGGCGATCCACTCGTCGGAGGCGGGCGGGAACATGGCCACGCCCTTCCAGATCGACGAGCCGGAGAAGCCGTTGACCTGCGTCACGCCGAGCGCGGCGGCGAAGCGGGCGGTGTCCTTGAGGTCCTGGGCGGCGCGCTGCCGGACGCCCTCGGGGTCGCCGTCGCCCCAGACGCGGTCGCTGAGGATGTCGCGGTGTCGCTCGTCGATCGGGTCGTCGCAGACCGCCTGGCCGGTGAGGTGGTTCGAGATCGCGAACACCTGCAGGCCGTTCGCGGCGAGCACGTCCTTCCGGCTCTGCACGTACTCCGCGTCGTCCCAGCGCGCCACGTCGATGTGGTCGCCCCAGCACGCGATCTCGAGGCCGTCGTAGCCCCACTCCCCCGCGAGGCGCGCCACCTCCTCGAACGGGAGGTCGGCCCACTGGCCGGTGAACAGGGTGATCGGTCGCGTCATCGCGGTGTCCTCACTCGAGTCGCCGCCCGGGTTGGCCCTCCGGGTGCCCTGGCGGCTAATTTGAAGTTCCACGCAACATATCAGGAGCACCCTGACGGAAGGAACGATCATCCGATCGATCGACCGCGCATCGTCGCGCGCCGCCCTCGCCACCGCCACTCCCGCCCCGACATGGGAGGACGGCCTTACCGTCGGCAGCGGCCGCGTCGGCGCCGTCGCGCACGGCCCCGCCGACTCCCTGACCGTCCCGCTCGCCCACGAGCGCTGGTTCCTCCCCGTCAATCCGCGCCCCGACGCACCCGACCTCGCCGGTGTCCGCGACGAGCTGCGCGGCGCCCTGCTGGCCGGCGACTCCGACACCGGCACGGCCCTGCTCGCCCGCGCTGCCCGCGACAGCGGCTACGACGGCGGCCTGATCTGGACCGACCCGCTCGGCCTCTGCGCGACCGTCTCGCTGCGCACCCCCGGCGGCGTCGCCTCGGCGATCCGCCTGATCGATCCGCTCGGCGGCGAGGCCGCGGTGGAGTGGACCGACGAGAACGGCGGCCGCCACGCCGTGCGCCTGCTCGCCCCGCACGGCGGCGAGGGCGTCCGGCTGGCTCTGGAGTCCTCCGCGGACACCGTCGTCACCGTCGAGCTCGCGCTCGGAGCCGGCGAGGCGACGTCGTTCGACACCGGCGTGCCCGACGCCTCGGCCGTGGTCTCGTCGCACGTCGAGGGCGGCTCCTCCGGGGTGCTCACCGCCGAGGCGGGCGAGGGTCCGACGGCGATCCGCGTCGTGACGCGGGCGACGAGCGGAGCGACGTGGCGCGTGGCCGGGGGCGCCGCCGTCTCGGACGTGGAGCTCTCCGCGGGGGTCGCCCGCGTGCTGCGGCTGGACGTCGCGATCGGCGCGGCTCCCGACGCCTCCGCCGACCTCTCGTGGGAGGAGCTGCGCGACGCCCAGCGCGAGGGGCACGGCCGGCTGGTCGGCGCCTCCGTGCTCGACCTCGACGGCGCCTTCGACGCGGAGCTGACCGAGGACCTGTGGGACGCCGCCCGTTCCGGCGACGCGGGCGCCCGCCGCCGCGTGGTCGAGCTGGCCTGGCTGAGCGGCCGGGCGAACATCGTCGCGTCCACCGGCGAGCTGCCGCCGACGCTGCAGGGCGTCTGGCAGGGGACCTGGCGGCCGGCGTGGTCGGCCGACTACACGCTGAACGGCAACGTCCAGAACGGCGCGATGGCGGGCATGATCCCGACCGGCACCCCCGAGCTCGTGCTCTCGCTGCTCGAGCTGGTCCTCCCGCACCTCGACGACTACCGCGACAACGCGCGCCTCGTCTACGGGGCCGAGGGGATGCTCCTCCCGTCGCGGATGTCGACCCACGGCCGCGCCGACCACTTCTCGGAGCACTACCCGCACCTCTTCTGGACCGGCTGCGGCGGCTGGGTGCTGCGCCTCGCCGCCGACGTGGTCGCCGCGACCGGCGACCGCTCGATCGTCGACGACCGCCTGTGGGAGCTGGCCGAGGGTGTCCTGCGCTTCGCCGAGACCGCGACGGTGGTCGTCGACGGGGTGCGGCGGATCGTCCCCTCCTACTCACCCGAGAACACCCCCGGCGGGGAGCGGGTGCCGACGGCGGTCGACGCGACGATGGACGTGGCGGTCCTCCGCGACGCGGCCCGCGCGACCGCGCTGCTCGGACGCGCCCGCGGCGACGACTCCCTCGACGCCCGCTGGTCGCAGGTGGTGGCCGACCTGCCCGGGTACCGCGTGGCCGAGGACGGCACGCTCGCCGAGTGGATCGATCCGCGCTGGGGCGAGGAGATCGCGCACCGGCACGCCTCGCAGCTGTACCCGCTCTGGTACGAGCCCGACGCGGCGGTCGCGGGCGACGAGCGCCTCCGGGCCGCGGCGCTGGCGACCGTGCGGGCGAAGATCGCGTGGCGGGCCGAGGCCCCCACCGCGCCCCCCGGCCGGATGGAGATGGCGTTCGGCCTCGTGCAGGTCGGCGTCGCCGCGGCGGTGCTCGGCGACACGGAGTCGGCGCTGGTGTGCGCGGAGTGGCTGGCGGTCGACCACTGGTCGCCGGCGCTGACGACCCGCCACGACGCGGGCCGCATCTTCAACCTCGACGCGAGCGGCGGGCTGCCGGGCCTGGTCGCGGCGATGCTGCTCGGATCGACGGCCGACTCGCTGACCGTGCTGCCGGCGCTGCCCGCGGCCTGGCCGCGCGGCTCCGTGACCGGGCTGCGCGCCCGCGGCGGGCTGATCGTGGACGAGCTCTCGTGGGAGCCGGGCCGCGCCGTCGCGACGGTCCGGCGGGTCGCCGGGGCGGAGTGGCTGGCGCCCGCTGCAGGGACGCGCGTCACGGCCGGCCGCGCGGCCGTCCTGCGCGTCGACGGCTCCGCCGTGCTCGACGGCCGCGTGGCCTTCGGCTCCGAGCCGGTGCGCCTCGAGCTGGAGTGGCCCGCCGGCTGAGCCGCTGCGCGTGCGGGCCCGCCGGGGCCGCGTCCTGCGCGCCCACCCTCAGCGCCCGCCCTCAGCGCCCACCGCGAGTATCCAGGAGTTGTCGCACTCGGCGCCCACTGCGACAACTCCTGGACAGTCGCGGCCCCCGGAGCCGCCGGCGCCGAGCGCGCGGCCGCGAGAGGGCAGAAGTCGTCGCACTCGGCGTCGAGTGCGACGACTCTTGAGTCGTCGCGGGAGCAGGGGCGGCGCGCTCGGCGTCGGACGGCGGGTTCAGGACCCCGGTGCCGCGTCGAGCTCTGTCTCGGAACGCGGAACGGGGCCCACCGCGGCCTCGCCGCGCCCGTCCGCCTCGCCGTCGGCGGCGAAGCGCCGCGACCGGAACAGCACCGCCACCACGCCCTCGATCACGGCCGCCGCCATGATGAGGATCGCGAACGGAACCAGCGACACCTCCGCGAATCCGCCCATCACCGGCATGACCAGCCCGGCCGCGGTGAAGCTCACCGTGCCGAGGACCGCCGTGACGCTCGCCGCCTCCCGCGACGGACCCTGCAGCGAGAGGAACTGCACGGCGGGCGCGCCCAGCGAGCGGCCGGCGAGCGCGAAGGTCAGGGCTCCCACGATCACCAGGAGCGGCTGGTCGCCGGAGAGCGACAGCACGATCAGCACGACCGAGCCCAGGGCGGTCACGATCGCGGAGGCGGTCATCGCCCAGCGGGCGCCGAAGCGCGGGATCAGCACGCGGCCCGTCGTCTGGCCGACGGCGATCGTGATCAGCGACGTGGCGAGGAAGAGCAGCCCGTAGCCGTCGGCGTTCACCCGGAACACGTTCGTGTAGAGGTACGGCGCCGTCGCCAGGTAGCCGAAGCCCACCGACCAGCCGGCGGCCGACGCTGCGGCGAGCGCCAGGATCCGCGGCCGGCGCAGCAGTCCGAAGGAGTTGCGGAGAGAGGGCAGCAGTCCGCCCTGGTGCCGCTTCTCGGGCGGGAGCGTCTCGGGCAGCACGAGCAGCGCGATCGCGGTCGCGACGGCTCCCCAGACCGCGACGACCAGGAAGGAGCCGCGCCAGTCGAGCACCTTGGTCAGCTGCGCGCCGAGCGAGGGCACCAGGATCGGGAAGACGCTCGTGATGACCGCCAGATTCGCGAGCATCGTCACCAGCCGCTTGCCGCTGTAGAGGTCGCGCACGATGGCGACGACCACCACTCCGGCCGCGGTGCAGGCCGCTCCCTGCACGAACCGCGCGGGCATCAGCACCGCGGTCTCGGTGGTGCTCGCCGCGACCAGGCTCGCCGCGATGTGCAGGCCCGCCGAGATCCCGAGCGGCCAGCGCCGGCCGACCGCGTCGCTGAGCGGCCCGGAGAAGAGCTGGCCGGCGGCGAAGCCGAAGGTGGCGCCGGTCACGACGAGCTGCGCCGAGGCGGCCGATATCTCGAGGTCGGCGCCGAGCGAGGGCAGGAACGGGAGGACGAGGTCGATGGTGAGCGGCCCGAAGCCGACCAGCATCGCGAAGATCGGGAGCAGGATGCGCGCCGAGGGGACGGCGCGGGCGGCAGTGGCGCGGGCGGCGGTGGCGCGGGCGGCGGTGGCGCGGGTCACGCGGATCGGCCGAGCTGGGTCATGGGGCTCCTGTTCATCGGCTCCGGCCCTCGCGGACCGGCGACGTCGTGTCCGGCCGGGTCGTGTCCGGCCGGGTCGCCTCCGGCCGGGTCGGATCCGGCAGGATCGGGAAGTACACGGAGAACCGCTCGTCCCCGATCTCGTGCACCGGGCGGAAGCGGATCGACGCGGACTGCCCGATCGTGCGGTACCCGCGCAGCCACTGCGTCCACTGCCGCTCGTTGTCCGGCGCCAGGAGGGAGGCGGCGTCGTCGAGGGAGCCGCGGAGCGCGACCTCGCGGTCGACCAGCCCGGCGAGCACCGTGGCGCCCTCGACGAAGGCGACCGTCCCCGGCTCGTCCGGGATCGGCACGGTCCGCAGCTCGAAGGGGAACGCGAAGTCCACACTCGTCGCTCCGCCCGGGTGCTCGATCACGAGCACGTCCTCGCCGCGGCCCACCCGCTCGGTGTCGCCGGCCACGTGCGGCTCGTCCGCGATCCACGCGGGGACCCGCACCTGCACCCGCAGAGCGGCACCCGAGACCTCGACGCGCACCCGGGTCGCGGTCGGCCGGCGCGTGTCGCCCGCCTCCCCCGCGTTCGCGTCCGGGCCCACGTAGCCGGCGTTGTCGAGCACCTCGACCCGCACGGCCGTCTCCGCGCCGTCGAGCGTCACGCGGGTGCTCGCGTCGACGTGCTGCGCGATCGTCACCCCCTCCTCGTCCGGGTAGAAGACCAGGTCGGAGTGGCGGGTGTGCGCCTGCACGAGCGTGCCGTGGCAGCACCAGAAGTCCTCGGTCGGCGTGCCCCAGTCCTTCGCCGCGCCGCCCTCGAGCGGCAGGAAGTAGGCGACCATCCCGGTCCGCGGGTGCTGCTGGGCGAGGATCCCGTTGACCAGGTTCCGCTCGATGTAGTCGGCGTAGGCGAGCTCGCCGGTCCAGCGGAGCAGCACGTCGGCCAGCCGGATCATGTTGTAGACCGTGCAGTGCTCCTGCGTCTTCTCGCCGCGGCGGGCGGCGAACTCGAACGGCGGCGTCCATATCTCGCCCGAGGTCTGCCCGCCGGTGCAGAAGGTGCCGCGGGCGGTGACCGCCTGGCGCCAGTACTCCTCCACGATCCGCCGCCAGCGCTCGTCGCCGGTGACCTCGTAGGCGCGCGCGGCGCCCAGCACCTCGGGGATCGTGGTGTTGGCGTGCATGTTGGTCAGCACGTCGCGCCCCTCGAGCAGCCCGTCGAAGAGGGAGCGGCGGTAGTAGCGCTCCAGCAGCTCGGAGTAGACCGGGTCGCCGGTGATCGCGAGCAGGTCGGCCCAGACCTCGAGCATCCCGCCCGTCTCGACCTCCATGATCCGCTGGAACGCGTCGTCGTCGAAGCCGCGCACCCACTCCAGGAGGGGCGCGGTCGCGTTCCGCGCGAGGCGGAGGGCCCGCTCGTCGCCGAGGTCGCGGTGCACGTCGACGAGGCCCATCAGCAGCTTGTGCATCGCGTACTGAGGCGCCCAGATCGGCCTGCCCTCGGCCAGGCGCCGGAGGAAGCGGGGCGGGATCGCCCAGATCCAGCCGTCGCCGTTCTCCTCCTGGCAGCGCTCCAGCCCGTCGAGGACCGCCTGCAGCTTCACGCCGAGGAGCGGATCCCCGGTGACCGCGGTCTCCCGCGCGGCGGCCGAGAGCCAGTGGCCGAGGAAGTGCCCGCGCAGCGCGCCGCCCGGCGTCTCCCAGCCCCAGTGCCGGGCCGCGCCGCGCGACTCCGGAGTGCCGAGCGAGGGCTTCAGGTGCCAGTCCTGGTCGCCGATGCCGGCCTCGAGGAGGAAGTTCTGCAGCAGGGCGTCGTCCTCGAGCGAGACGAGGTAGGCGCGGTTGAGCCGGCGCCGGGCGTCGAGGAGACCGCGCTCGAGGCGGGTGCCCTGGAGGGTGGGAGGGGTCGGCATTCGGGAGCTCCTCGTCGTTGATCGAGATCGATCTCTCACTGTACTCAGCCCGGGAGAGACGGTAGGAATGTCGTTATGAATCCGCCCCGGGTGATCCATGCCGTCGCCGCTGACGTCTCCGTCCTCCTCACCCAGACGGGAGGCGCGCTCCCCGTGCTGGCCCACTGGGGCCCGCTGCTCCGGGCGAGCGACGACGATCTGATGGAATACGCCGGAACCCCTGTCCGCACAGGGATTGACGGGGATTCAGACGTGCCCTACGAGCCCTCGGTCCTCCCCGAGCACTCCTTCGGCTGGTCGGGTCTCCCGGGCCTGCGGGTGCACCGCGGAGGCGCCGGATGGTCGCCCCGCCTCGTCGTCGCCGGCGTCTCGGTCGACGGGCGGGAGGTCCCGGAGGGGGCCGTCGTGCAGTGCGGCAGCGCGCTGATCACCGTGGAGGCGCGCGACGAGGAGGCGGGGATCGGGGTCGTTCTAGAGATCGATCTCTCACCCGCCGGACTGCTCAGGACCCGCGCGACCGTCCGCAGCACCGCCCCCGGTGTCCTCGAGGTGATCGGCGTCGACCCGGCACTGCGGATCCCGACCGAGGCCCGCGAGATCCTGGACTTCGCCGGCCGCTGGGGCACCGAGAAGATCCCGCAGCGCCACCCCGTCGTCATGGGCACCCACTCGCGCTCCTCCCGCCGCGGGCGCACCGGGCTCGACGCGACCACGGTCGTCGCGGTCGGCACCCCGGGCTTCGACGCCCGCTCCGGCCGGGTCTGGCTCTGCCACGTCGGCATCGGCGGCGACCACGAGCACGCCGTCGAGCGGACCGACGCCCACCTCGCGTTCCGGGGCGGCGAGCTGCTGCTCCCCGGCGAGGTCCGCCTGGCGACCGGCGAGAGCTACAGCTCCCCCTGGATCTACGGCAGCGTCGGCACCGGGCTCGACGACGCGGCCGCGCGGTACCACGCGTTCCTCCGCGCCCGCTCGCGCTCCTCCCTCCGCCCGCGCCCCGTCACGCTCAACGTGTGGGAGGCGGTCTACTTCGACCAGGACCTCGCCACGCTCAGCGAGCTCGCCGACCGTGCGGCCGCTCTCGGCGTCGAGCGGTACGTGCTCGACGACGGCTGGTTCCTCGGCCGCTCGGACGACCGCGCCGGCCTCGGCGACTGGACGGCCGACCCCGGGAAGTGGCCCGACGGGCTCTCCCCGCTCGCCGACCACGTGCGCGGCCTCGGCATGGAGTTCGGCCTCTGGGTCGAGCCCGAGATGATCAACGAGGACTCCGACCTCGCGCGCGCCCACCCCGACTGGATCCTGCGCGCCCGCGCCTCCGAGCTCCCCGCCCGCTGGCGCTTCCAGCAGGTGCTCGACCTCACGAACCCCGACGCCTTCGCGCACATCCTCGAGGCCCTCGACACCCTGATCCGCGACCTCGACGTGGCCTACCTGAAGTGGGACCACAACCGCGACCTGATCGATGCCGGCCACCCCGCCTCCGGAGCGCCCGCCGTGCACGAGCAGACCCTCGCGGGCTACCGGCTGATGGACGAGCTGCGCGCCCGGCACCCCGCGCTCGAGATCGAGAGCTGCGCCTCGGGCGGCGGACGGGTCGACCTCGGGATCCTGGAGCGCACCGACCGCGTGCACACCTCCGACAACCACGACCCGCTCGACCGCACCCGGATGCTCCGCTGGACCGGCCTGCTCGTGCCGCCGGAGATGCTGGGCTCCCACGTCGCCTCGGAGGTCTCCTCCGTCACCGGCCGCACCAGCGACCTGCACACCCGCTGCGCCACCGCGTTCCTCGGCCACTTCGGCGTGGAGTGGGACCTGCGCGAGCTGAGCGAGGGCGACTCCGCCGTGCTCGGCCGCTGGATCGCCGCCTACCGCGAGCACCGGGAGCTGATCGCGACCGGCCGCGTGGTCGGCGACGGCGACTTCGACCCCGACTCGCCGACGCTGCGCGGTGTGGTCGCGCCCGACGGCTCCGAGGCGCTCTACACGCTGATGACGCCCGTCCTCTCCCCCGACACCCGCCACCGGATGCGCCTCCCGGGCCTCCTGCCCGAGGCGCGCTACCGCATCGAGGCGGCGCGCCCCGAGTCGCTCGGCCCCTGGTGGCTCAGCCCGCGCTGGCTGGAGGCGACCGTGCCGCTGGACAGCGCGGAGGAGGCGCCCTCCTACTCCGGCAGCCTGCTGCTCGAGGCGGGCCTCGACCTGCTCGCGTTCCACCCCGACCGGGTGGTCGTGCTGCGGCTCGTCCGCGTCGCCTGACGCGACCCCGCACCCGACCACCCCCGACCACCCCCGAGAACACTGGAGTCCTCCGTGCTCAGCACCGTCACCGTCGACCTCGACCGCCCCGGCGCCACCATCAGCCGCCACCTCTACGGCCACTTCGCCGAGCACCTCGGCCGGTGCATCTACGACGGCTTCTGGGTCGGCGAGGACTCGCCCGTCCCGAACGAGGGCGGGATCCGCCTGGACGTCGTCGAGGCCCTCCGCGCGCTCGACATCCCCAACCTCCGCTGGCCCGGCGGCTGCTTCGCCGACCGCTACCACTGGACCAACGGCATCGGCCCCCGCGAGGAGCGGCCCGGCCTGATCAACACGCAGTGGGGCGGAGTCGCGGAGGACAACTCCTTCGGCACCCACGAGTTCATGGCGCTCTGCGAGCTGCTCGGCGCCGACGCCTACATCTCCGGCAACATCGGCTCCGGCACGGTGCAGGAGATGGCGGACTGGGCCGAGTACCTCACCGGCGCGGGGAAGTCGCCGATGGCCGACCTGCGCCGCTCCCACGGCCGGGAGGAGCCGTGGACCGTCCGCTTCTGGGGGCTCGGCAACGAGACCTGGGGCTGCGGCGGCAACATGCGCGCCGGCGCCTACGCCGACCTGGCGCGGCAGTTCGGGACCTTCGTGCAGAGCGGCAACGACACTCCGCTCTACCGCGTGGCCGCCGGAGCCGACGGCGCCGACACCCACTGGACGCAGACGCTGATGGAGGTGATCCCCGAGATCGAGGGGCACCCCTTCTCCTCCGTGCCGTGGGAGTCGGTCTCGGTGCACTACTACACGATCGGCGGCAGCTGGCACGCGAAAGGCAGCGCGACCGACTTCGACGCCGACACCTACTGGAGCACGATCGCGGCCGCGCAGGGGATCGAGGAGCTGCTCCGCTCGCACGCCGCGGTGATGGACGTCCACGACCCCGAGAAGAAGTACGGGATGGTGCTCGACGAGTGGGGCACCTGGTGGGACGTGGAGCCGGGGACCCACCCGGGCTTCCTCTTCCAGCAGAACACCGTCCGCGACGCGATGGTCGCGGCCTGGCACTTCGACGTCTTCCACGGCTTCGCGGACCGCCTGACGATGGCGAACATCGCGCAGACGGTGAACGTGCTGCAGGCGATGCTGCTGACCGACCCGGACGGCGGCGAGATGGTCCGCACGCCGACGTACCACGTGTTCGAGATGAACAAGGGGCACCACGACGCGACGGTGCTGCCGACCACGGTCGCCGGCCCGACGCACGCGGTCGACGGCCGAGAGATCCCCGTCTCCTCCGCCTCCGCCTCCACGAAGGACGGTCGCGTCCTGGTCTCGCTGACCAACGTCGACCTGCAGGAGCCGCTCGAGATCGCCCTCGACTTCCGCGGCGGGACCGTGACCGGCGCGACCGGCCGCCTCCTGACCGCCGACCGGCCCGACGCGCACAACCGCCCCGGTGCCGCCGACGAGGTGAGCCCCGTGACCCTCGAGGGCGTCGAGACCACGGCGACAGGCCTCCGCGTCACGCTGCCCCCGCACTCCTTCGCGACCGTGACGCTGGAGCTCGCGTGATCGCCGCGCGCACGGAGGCCGCCCGCCGCCCGCCGATGGGCTGGAACAGCTGGGACTGCTTCGGCACCTCGGTGACGGAGGAGGAGGTGCTCGCGAACGCCGAGTACCTCGCCGAGCACCTCCTGCCGCACGGCTGGGACACGGTCGTCGTCGACATCCAGTGGTACGAGCCCGACCCCGGCACGAGCGACTACCAGGACGTCTCGGAGCCGGTGCTCGACGACTGGGGCCGCCCGCAGCCCGCTGTCGGCCGCTTCCCGTCCGCGGCGACGGGCGGATTCACGGCGCTGGCCGCGCGCGTGCACGCTCTCGGCCTCCGCTTCGGCGTGCACCTGATGCGGGGCGTCCCCCGGCGGGCGGCCGAGCTCGGCCTGCCGGTGCTCGGGTCGGAGGCGACCTGCGCCGACATCGCCGACCGCGGCGACGTCTGCCCGTGGAACCCCGACGACTACGGCGTCGACATGAGCGTGCCCGGCGCGCAGCAGTACTACGACTCCGTGATGGCGCAGCTGGCCTCGTGGGGCGTCGACTTCGTGAAGCTCGACGACGTGCTCTACCCGCCGATCCAGGCGGAGGAGATCGCCGCGATCTCCCGCGCGATCGACGCGACCGGCCGGCCGATGGTGCTGAGCCTCTCCCCCGGCAAGCAGCTCTCTCTGGAGAACCTCGACCTGCTGCGCTCGAGCGCGCAGATGTGGCGGATCTCGGACGACTTCTGGGACGACTGGGCGCACCTGCACGAGCAGTTCCAGCGGGCCGCGCGCTGGGCTCCGCACCAGCGCCCCGGCGCCTGGGCCGACGCCGACATGCTGCCGCTCGGGCGGATCGGGGTGCGCGCCCACGTGGGCGAGGACCGGCTCTCGCGGTTCACGCCCGCGGAGCAGCGGACGCTCGTGACGCTGTGGTGCCTGCTCCGCTCGCCGCTGATGATGGGCGGGCACCTCCCGGACACGCCCGCCGACACCCTGGCGCTGCTGACGAACGGCGACGTCCTCGCGCTGCTCGGCAGCGACGGCAGCCGCGAGATCGTCCGCGACGGCGACCTGGTGGTGTGGTCGGCGTGGCGCGGCGACGAGCAGTGGCGCGGAGTGTTCTGGCTGGGCGCGTCCGCGCGGTCCTACTCCGCCCACCTGGCCGACCTGGGCTGCTCCGGCGCGACCTCGGCCGTCGACGTGTGGAGCGGCGCCGAGCTGCCGATCATCGGCGGCGCCGTCGAGCTCGAGCTCGAGCCGCACGGCTGCCGCCTGCTGCGCCTGGCCTGACACGCGGGCGCCGGCCGGGCGGGCGGGCGCCCGCGTGTCAGGC
>NZ_PSWL01000040.1:0-16265 GCF_002932755.1 Rathayibacter sp. AY1B6 | reverse complement strand
CGCTCGGACCGCGCCCTCGGCCCCCTCCCGCCCGGAGGCCCGCGCGTGAGGGTCACCGACACCAGCGACCTGTGGTGGCGCACGGCCGTCTTCTACAACCTGGACGTGAAGACGTTCATGGACTGGGACGACGACGGCGTCGGCGACCTCGAGGGCCTCGTCCACCGGATCGACTACCTGGCCGAGCTCGGCGTCAGCTGCCTCTGGCTCGCGCCGTTCTACCGGTCCCCCGGCCGCGACAACGGCTACGACATCAGCGACTTCTACGGAGTGGACGAGCGCTTCGGGCACCACGGCGACGTCGTCGAGGTGATCCGGACCGCCCACGACCACGGGATGCGCGTGATCGTCGACCTCGTCGTCAACCACACCTCGGACCAGCACCCCTGGTTCCTGGCCGCCCGCTCCTCCCCCGACAGCCCGTACCGCGACTACTACGTCTGGCGCGACGAGCCGCCCGCCGATCAGCCGGCGAACGTGTTCCCGGACGCGGAGGACGGCGTCTGGTTCCGCGACGAGGAGGCCGGCCAGTACTACCTGCACCACTTCTACCGGCACCAGCCGGACCTCAACACCGAGAACCCTGCCGTGCGCGACGAGATCGCGAAGCTCATCGGATTCTGGCTGCAGCTGGGCGTCGACGGCTTCCGGGTCGACGCGGTTCCGTACCTGATCGAGCCCGGCGAACGCGACGAGCACGAGTGGCTGCGCCTGCTGCGCCGCTTCGTCTCGCGGCGCTCCGGCGAGGCGATGCTGCTGGGCGAGGTCAACGTGACCCGCGAGGAGCAGCTCGGCTTCTTCGGCGGCGAGGACGCGGACGAGCTGTCGATGCAGTTCGACTTCATCGGCAATCAGCGCCTCTACCTCGCGCTGGCCCGGGAGGAGGCGGCGCCGCTCGTGGAGGCGCTCGCGAGCCGCCCCGAGATCTCCGTCGGCAGCCAGTGGGCGAACTTCGCGCGCAACCACGACGAGCTCACCCTCGACCAGCTGAGCGACGACGAGCGCGACGAGGTCTTCGCGGCGTTCGCGCCGGAGCAGTCGCAGCGGATCCACGGGCGCGGCATCGTCCGCCGCCTCCCGCCGATGGTCGACGGCGACCTCCGCCGCGTCCGCCTGGTCCACAGCCTGGTCTTCTCGCTGCCCGGGGCCCCGGTGCTGTACTACGGCGAGGAGATCGGGATGGGCGAGAACGCCGACATCCCGGGCCGCAGCGCCGTGCGGACCCCGATGCAGTGGAGCAGCGCGGCCAACGGCGGGTTCTCGCGCGCCGACGCGGCCGACCTGATCGCCGCCCCACCCGGCGGCGGCTTCGGACCCGAGCACGTGAACGCGGCCGCGCAGCTCCAGGATCCGGACTCCCTCCTGGCTCACGTGAAGGGCCTCGCCTGGCTGTACCGGCGGTCGCCCGAGATCGGCTGGGGCGAGTACACGCACCTCCCCTGCGACGAGGCGAGCGTGCTCGCGCACCGGATGTCCGCGTCGACCGGCTCGACCGTCGCGGTGCACAACCTGGCGTCGAACCCGCGCACGGCGCACCTGACGCTCCCCGACACCCCCGCCGGGGCGCGGCTGGTCGACTCGCTCGGCGGCGAGTCGCTGCCGCTCGGCGAGGACGGCACCGTGTCGGTGTCCCTCGACGGCTACGGCGCGCGCTGGTTCCGCGTGGTCACGGAGGAGTCGCGCCGGCTGGTCTGAGCGGAGCGCCGGGCTCCGGACGTCGGTCCGCCGGCCGCTCGTCGTGCGCCCGCCGCCCTTCCGACAGTCCAGGAGTCGTCGCAGTCGAGCTCGAGTGCGACAACTCCTGAGTTCTCGCGGGAGCGCACCGGGCGTGTGGCCCGAGAGTCCAGGAGTCGTCGCAGTCGAGCTCGAGTGCGACGACTCTCGGCGTTTCGACGGAGGCGGGGGCAGGGGGACGAGGGGACGAGCGCGCCACGAACGAAACGTTACGCACGGGAGCATGCGCACCCGTTGACGCCGCCATCCTCTCCCGCCTACCGTGAAGCGCAACGTTTCGTCCCTCGCCGCACCAGGAGGACCCCCATGGCGCCCACTCCGCCGAGCCACCGTGTCCTCGCGAGCGGCAGCCGCATCCCCGCGATCGGCGCCGGGACGTTCGGCTCCGACCGCTACGACGCCGAGACCGTCGGCCTCGCGGTCGAGCACTCCCTCCGCGCCGGCTTCCGCCTCCTCGACTGCGCCACCGTCTACGGCAACGAGCCGCGCGTCGGCAGGGCGATCGCCGAGTCCGGAGTCGACCGCGACGAGCTCTTCGTCATGTCGAAGATCTGGAACGACGCGCACGAGCCCGCCGCGGCAGTCGCCTCCGTCGAGCGCTCGCTCGCCGACCTCGGCCTCGACGTGCTCGACGCCGTCTTCGTGCACTGGCCCTTCCCCAACCACCACCCCCCGCACGCCGAGACCGACGCGCGCGATCCGCACGCCCGCCCGTACGTCCACGAGGCGTTCCTCGAGACCTGGCGCGCGCTCGAGAGCCTGGTCGACCGGGGACTCGTCCGGCACCTCGGCACCTCCAACGTCACGATCCCCAAGCTCGAGCGGATCCTCGCCGACGTCCGCATCGCCCCGCAGCTGAACGAGATGGAGCTGCACCCCTGCTTCCAGCAGCCGGAGCTGTTCCGCTTCTGCCTCGACCACCGCGTCCAGCCGATCGGCTACTCCCCGCTGGGCTCGCCGTCGCGGCCCGAGCGCGACCGGGTGGAGGGCGACATCGTCGACATCGAGCACCCCGCGGTGCGGGCGATCGCCGACGAGCGCGGCGTGCATCCGGCCGTCGTGTGCCTCGCCTGGGCGGTGAACCGCGGCCAGATCCCGATCCCGTTCGCGGTGAAGCCGGAGCAGATCGAGGCGAACCTGGCCGCCGCCTCCCTGGTGCTCACGGCCGAGGAGCAGGAGGCGCTGCGCGGCGCCGAGCACAACAACCGGCTGATCAAGGGCCAGGTCTTCCTCTGGCCCGGCAGCACCGGCTGGCTCGACCTGTGGGACGCCGACGGCACGATCCCGGGCTGGAGCGGCTACGGCTCGCCCAGCGCCACCCTGTGACGTGGCCACCTACAAGGACCTGCAGCGGCTGACCGGGCTCTCGCTCTCGACCATCTCGAAGCACTACAACGGGCTCCCCGTGCGCCCCGAGAACCGGGCCGCGATCGAGGCGGCGGCGGCCGAGGTCGGCTTCCGCGTCAACGGCTTCGCGCGCGGCCTGCGCTCGCGGCGCTCCCGCACGGTCGGGGTGCTGCTGCCCGCCCTCGACAACGAGTTCCACCTCTCGATCATCGCGGGCCTCGAGCGGGCGCTGCGCGAGGAGGGCATCGGCGTGCTGGTCGGCGTGAGCCGCCCGGAGCCGGGCGCGGCGGTCGACCTGCTGCTCGAGAAGATGGTCGACGGGATCGTGGCGGTGCCGTCCGCGGGCGACGTCGACGCGCTGCGCCGCGCCTCCGAGCAGGGCACCCCCGTGGTGGCCGTCGACTGGATCGACGACGCGCTGGTCACCGATCGCGTCGCGCTCGACAACGCGGGCGCCGGCGCCTCCGCCGCCCGCCACCTCCTCGACCACGGCCACCGCTCGATCGCCGTGCTCGGCGGGGAGGACGGAGTGTCCTCCACCCGGGAGCGGACGGCCGGCTTCCTCGCCGCGCTGGCCGACCGCGGCGTGCACCCCGCAGACGACGCCGTGGTCCGCGGCCCGCTGACGGTCGAGAGCGGGGTCGCCGCCGTCGAGCGGATCCTCGCCCTGAGCCCCCGGCCGACCGCCCTGTTCGCGAGCAACCGCGAGCTGACGGTCGGCGCCCTGATCGCGCTGGGCGACTCCGGACTGCGCGTGCCGGCGGACCTCTCCGTCGTCGGCTTCGACAACGTCGAGCTGGCCCGCGTGGTCCGCCCGCACCTGACCACGATCGCCCAGCCGACGGAGGCGATCGCCGCCGAGGCCGCCGCCCTCGTCCGCCTCCGCCTCGACTCCGGGGCGGAGCAGCCCGGCCCCCAGGAGCGGAGGCTCCCCGGCCGCCTGCTCGCCGGTTCGTCCGTCGCCCACCTCCACGACCTCTAGGAGCTCCTCTTGCTGACCACGACCCTCCTCCACCCCGAGATCCTGCACGCGCTCGCCCGCGCCGGCCACGGCTCCCGCGTCCTCATCGCCGACGGCAACTACCCCGTCGGCACCACGCTCGGCCCGAACTCGGCCCTGGTGCACCTGAACCTCCGGCCCGACATGCTGACCGTCGACGAGATCCTGGACGCTCTGCTCTCGGCGATCGTCGTCGAGGAGGCGACGGTCATGACCCCCGCGCCCGGGATCGACGTCCCCGCGCAGGACGCGTTCCGCCGGTCCCTCGACGGCGTCCCCTTCACCTCCCTCGAGCGGCACGCCTTCTACGCCGAGGCGCGCACGCCCGACGTCGCGCTCACCATCGCCTCGGGCGACCGCCGCATCTACGCGAACCTCATCCTCACGATCGGCGTGCGCCCGGCCGACGCCGCCTGAGCGTGCGGGCGGGGCGTCGTCCCGCCCGTCCACCGCGACTCCTCGCGAGTCGCAGGGCTCGCGAGCGAGTACCGCGACGTCCCCGGAGTCGCGCGGGCCCGGCCCCGCTCCCTGAGAGTCCACGAGGCGTTCTCACGGCCGGCATCCCTACTCTGGTCGGCGTGGATCTCGACACCCTCCTCAACATCGGCCTCGTCGTGCTGTTCGTCCTCCTCGGAGGCGTCTTCGCGGGCACCGAGATGGCCATCGTCAGCCTCCGCGAGAGCCAGGTCCGCGCGATCGAGGCCGGCAGCGAGCGCGGCCGGCGCATCGCCGAGCTGGTCCGCAACCCCAACACGTTCCTCTCCGCGGTCCAGATCGGCGTCACCCTCGCCGGCTTCTTCTCCTCGGCGTACGGCGCCTCGACCATCGCGCCCGATCTCGTGCCGCCGCTGCAGTCGCTCGGCCTCTCGGCCTCCGCCGCCTCCACCGTCGCCCTGATCCTGATGACCCTCGTCATCGCGTACCTCTCCCTGGTGCTGGGCGAGCTGGTCCCCAAGCGCCTGGCGATGCAGAAGTCCGTCACGTTCACCAAGGCTCTCGCGCCCCCGCTCAACGCCCTCGCGCGCCTGATGCGCCCCGTGATCTGGCTGCTGTCCGTCTCCACCGACGCCGTCGTCCGCCTCCTCGGCGCCGACCCGCGCGAGAAGGGCGAGAGCGTCTCGGCCGACGAGGTGCGCGACATGATCTCCAGCAACACCGAGATCCACGAGGACAGCCGCCGGCTGCTGACCGACATCTTCCGCGCGGACGACCGCCGCGTCGCCGAGGTGATGCGCCCTCGCCCGGACGTCGACTTCCTCCGCGGCGCGCTCAGCGTGGCCGAGGGCTACGCGGCGGTCCTCGACCAGCCGCACTCGCGCTACCCGGTGGTCGGCGACGACTTCGACGACGTGCTCGGCTTCGTCCACGTGCGCGACCTGATGTCCGCGTTCCCGGAGGCGGGCCGCGCCGGAACCGCGAGCAGCGTCGCCGACATCACCCGCCCGATCCTCGCGGTCCCCGGGACGACGAAGGTGCTCGCGGCGCTGCGCACCATGCGCCAGGACGGCCACCAGATCGCCGTCGTCATCGACGAGTACGGCGGGACCGACGGCATCATCACGCTGGAGGACCTGCTCGAGGAGCTCGTCGGCGAGATCTACGACGAGTACGACGGCGCCCGCCAGGCGGTCGACGCGAAGGCCGCCGAGCAGCTGCACGACGTCGACGGCGGGATGATCCTCGAAGACCTGGCGGAGCAGCTGGGCATCGAGCTGCCCGAGGGCCCGTACGAGACGGTCGGCGGGTTCGTCCTCGACCGGATCGGCCGCGTCGCCGTGGTGGGCGACTCCGTCCTCGTCGGCGACCACCTGCTCCGTGTGGCCGAGACCGACCGCTACCGCATCTCGCGGCTGACCCTCGTGCCGCAGCCGGCGTCGGAGCCGAGCGGGCCGACGACGCCCGTCGTCTGACGGGCGACCGGCCGCCCCTAGGGCAGCGGGCCCTCCACCCAGCGCGTGGCGACGCGGCCTCGGGCGCCGGGCTGCGCGATCCACAGTCCGCCGGCGTGCGGATGACGCGCCCGCTCGTCCGCCGAGAGGTCGCGCGATGCGGAGGTGACGACCGCGAGGTCCAGGTCCTCCCCCGCGAAGGCCATGCTGGAGGAGTGCGGGGCGTCGATCCTGATGCCCTCGCCCTCGACCGGGCTGCCGTCGGCCTCGAAGACCCGCACGCCGCTCCCGCCCCAGACCGCGACCCACACGCGGCCGTCGGCGTCCACGGTCAGTCCGTCGGCGAACACGCCCTCCTCGAGCTCGACGAAGGGCTCGCGCGGGCCGTGCTCGGCGTCCGCGTAGGAGCGGCGGTGGATCACGCCCGACTCGGTGTCGGCCGAGTACAGCACGGAGCCGTCCGGCGAGAAGCCGAGCCCGTTCGAGAGCCGCAGGTCGTCGTCGAGCACGGTGACGGATCCGTCGTGCTCGATGCGCAGCAGGACGTCGTCGCCCGCCGACTCGCCGAGGGTCAGCGAGCCGACGAGGAGGCGCCCCTGCGGGTCGATCGTGCCGTCGTTGAAGCGGTGCCCCTCCGGCAGCAGCTCGGAGCCGCGAGTGAGGGAGCCGTCGACCTCCAGGATCGCGAGCCGTCGGGTCAGCGCGACCAGCGTCCGCCCGTCGCCCAGCGGCAGCGCGGCGCCGACCTGCTCGCCGACGTCGGTGCGCGAGATCGCGCCGACTCCCTCCGCCGTGACGGGTGCGGAGAGGACCGCGCCGGCCTCGATGTCGACCCAGGTGAGGCGGGCGGTGTCCGGATCCCAGACGGGCCCCTCGCTGAGGACGTAGGTGGGGGTGCCCGCGGGCGTCGCGTCGATCATTCCTCCACGCTAGGCCGAGGAGGCGGGCGGCGTCAGGCCCCGCGGGACGGATCCGGGCGCGAGCCCACCGCGCCGCGCTCCGGATCCGGACCGATGAGCACCGCGCCTCGCTCCGCGTCCGGGTGGGCACCGATCCCCCGGATACACCCGTTCGGCGGTCCGTGACAAGGTGTGAATAGCCCGGCGATACGGACCCGCCCGCGGGTCTAGTGTCGTCTCGCCGCGCTCGGGACAGCGTTCCTCCGCAACGACGCCGGGGCGACAGGAAGGCGCTCGCCATGTCGACATCCACCAGTCCGCGCGGCCCGGTCCGGAGCCTCGTGCCCGC
This sequence comes from Rathayibacter sp. AY1B6, assembly GCF_002932755.1. NCBI lineage: Bacteria > Bacillati > Actinomycetota > Actinomycetes > Micrococcales > Microbacteriaceae > Rathayibacter > Rathayibacter sp. AY1B6. The sequence goes on along the minus strand of NZ_PSWL01000040.1, from coordinate 9,047 downwards.
CCGCATCGACAGGCTCCCCTGGACCCGCTTCCACTGGTCGATCGTCGTCGGCCTCGGCTTCTCGTGGGTCCTGGACGGACTCGAGATCCAGATCGTCGCGTCCGCCGGCTTCGCGAAGGAGTTCGGGCTCTCGGCCTTCGAGGTCGGCCTGCTCGGGACGATCTACCTGGTCGGCCAGATCGCGGGCGCCCTCATCTTCGGCCGGCTGAGCGACAAGCTCGGGCGGCGGAAGCTGTTCATCCTGACGCTCGTCATCTACCTGGTCGCCAGCGGCCTGGCGGGACTCGCGCCGAACTACGCCTTCCTCGCCGTGTTCCGCTTCTTCGCGGGCATGGGGATCGGCGGCGAGTACGCGGCGATCAACTCCGCGATCGACGAGCTCATCCCCTCCAAGTACCGTGGCCGCGTCGACATCGCGATCAACGGCACCTACTGGGGCGGCGCGGCTCTCGGCTCCGCGGCCAACCTCTTCTTCCTGAATGACGCCCTCTTCGCCGAGAACGTCGGCTGGCGCCTCGGCTTCTTCCTCGGCCCGATCCTCGGGCTGGCGATCATCTACCTCCGCCGCCACATCCCCGAGAGCCCGCGCTGGCTGATGACCCACGGCCGCGAGGAGGAGGCGGAGCGCACCGTCGACGAGATCGAGCGCCGGGTGGAGGCCGAGGGCGGGGTGCTCGAGCCCGTCGACGACGCGAAGGCGATCACCGTGAAGGCGACGGAGAGCATCCCGTTCCGCACCATCGCCCGCGTGCTGCTGCGCCAGTACCCGAAGCGGACGCTGGTGGGCGCGACGATGATGATCACCCAGTCGTTCCTCTACAACGCGATCTTCTTCACCTACGCGCTGGTGCTGGAGAACTTCTACGGAGTCGAGCAGAGCGCGATCTCGTACTTCTTCTTCCCGTTCGCGATCGGCAACCTCGTGGGGCCGCTGGTGCTGGGCCACCTGTTCGACGTCTGGGGCCGGCGGAAGATGATCTTCCTCACCTACGGCGTCTCGGGTGCGGTCCTGGCCGTGTCCGCCGTCCTGTTCAGCATGGACGTGCTGACCGCGACGACGCAGACGATCCTCTGGTGCGTGTCGTTCTTCTTCGCCTCCGCGGGGGCCTCGAGCGCCTACCTCACCGTGAGCGAGATCTTCCCGCTCGAGCTGCGCAGCCAGGCGATCTCGTACTTCTTCACCCTCGGCCAGATCGCCGGAGCGGTCGCCCCCGCCCTCTACGGCGCCCTGATCGGCGACGGCAGCGACCGCGGCCCGCTGACGATCGGCTACTTCGTCGGCGCCGCCGTGATGATCCTCGGCGGCGTGATCGCCCTGATCTTCGGCGTCGACGCCGAGCGCCGCAGCCTCGAGAGCATCACCGAGCCGCTGTCGACGGTGAAGTCCTGAGGGCGGATCACCCTCTCCCTCCCGCGAGATGCCACTTATGACGCTCCCTGACGGCGTGTCGCCCTCACAGGTGGCATCTCGCGAGCGGAGCCGGGCGGCATGCCGCGAGATGCCAGTTGAGTACGCCACACGCCGGGCGAGGCGTACCGAAGTGGCATCTCGCGGATGAGCGCGGGGCGGAGGGGCGCGGCGCTCAGTGGCTGGGGCGGTAGCCCGTCCGATCGTCGGGGGTGATCGCGCGGAGGACGCGGGCGGGGACGCCTGCGGCGATCGTGAGCGGAGGGACGTCGCGGGTGACGACGCTGCCCGAGCGGCGGGCGGTGTCCGGATCCCAGACGGCCCCTCGCTCAAGTCCCAGTGACATGCCACCTGTGACGGTGTTCCTCGGCCTGTCCCGGACGCAGATGGCATCTCGCGGTCACCGGGCGCGCAGTCAGGGGTCGGCGCGCCCGAGCGCATCGACTCCTCGGCGACAGCGTCGCGCTGAGAACACGACGAGGAGATGGAGAACCGGCCATACAGAGAACATCGCCGCGAAACCCGGCAGTCGGGCGACGTCGACCGTTCCTGTGGAGAGCGCATCGAGACAGGCGTACGCAATCACCGACACGACCCAGGACGGGAGCGGGGCTGCGTAAGCGTGACTCTCGGTGGCCTCATGAGAGCGGCGACAGGTGGTCAGCGCGGAGGCCGTAGCTGCTACGACCAGATACAGAACGAATCCGACCATGAGCGCGCCCCCGAGGAAAGGAGCGGCAGCGAAGGTCACGGCGACCACCAGCGCTCCGATACCCGCGAAAGCCACAAGGGTCCTCATCGAATCGCCTCTCAGTTTCAACTCCTGATGGTGAGATTGCTCATGTTCTTCTGGAAGATCGACCATCGACCGGCTGCCCCGGTCAGGTGGGCGGGCCTGCCGAAGCCCCCCGGATTGTCGTTGACGATGTAGCCGTGGACACTAAGAGTGAAGGTTCCCTCACCTGGCTTCTTGAAGAAGGCGAAGGTTATTCGAGAGCCGAGGCCATCCACATGACCCTCGGCTGAATCGAACATGAAAGAGTAGGTGGGCTCGTCTGGGAAGGGCCCCACTCGCTCTTGATTGAAAGTACAGTGAAGGTCTATCAGGCCGATACTCAGGGGTAAGTCCCCTCCTGCAGCGGGAAAATCTCTTGGCGCCCCGGGTACGGGGAAATAGCAGTTGAAGCATCCGTGAAGAACCTTCTGCGCCACTCCCGGAGTTGTAGGGGGACCCCATAGTCCATGGTATAACTCCATGCGGGATCGGCTACGGGAGGGTACCTAACATCTTCCGGACTCTCGATGATTTGACGTAGATAGTCTCCATCTACCTCACAATGCGTTGAGACATCAGCACCCGATGCGTCTCTCGCCCAGGGCTTCTCCAGATAAAGCGTCTTCCCGTTCTCGAGGAAAAGATAAACACTTCCATCGACGTTGTCGAGATGACTCTCGATATGGAAGGAAACCCGCATCTCATCGAGATGCTCGGAGTTGTACGTTGAGAAGAGAATCTGCGCTCCCGTCGGAGTGGAACGGATAGCAGTCGCAAACTCGTTATTAGGCGTTGAGAACTAAGTGAAGTCGTCTTGCGCGGAGCGCTCCTGCTCCGCGCCTGAACTCAAAGCCAGATCAACGGAAGAAGTTTGATCGATAGTGGTCACAGAGACAGCCGGACCAGCAAGACCCTCGAATGCAGTAGCGCTCGGGCCGAGACTTATAGTGGTTTCAGGGGATGATGGAAGCAGGAGTTCGCGCGCAAGTGATTGCATGAGAACGATCGGATCGCCGCGCACGTCTGCTGGCCGACCTGCCGCCACAGGGGCCCCGATACCGACGGCGACGAGTAGTGCCACAATTGCCTTGGACTTTCTTAACCGCATAAAGCTCCTATGATTGTTCGGAGATAATGCGACCTATCCTCACATCCCGGGGCCATCGATCGTCGAGATGGCGCCCTATGGAGCCTCATGGCACGCTGCGTTGATCGAGATGCTCTTCGTCTCGGTGACGCCAGCTCGGCCACGCGCCTTCGCTCAGTGGCTGGGGCGGTAGCCCGTCCGGTCGTCGGGGGTGATCGCGCGGAGGACGCGGGCGGGGACGCCGGCGGCGATCGTGAGCGGAGGGACGTCGCGGGTGACGACGCTGCCGGAGCCGATCACGGCCCCGGCGCCGATGGTGACGCCCTGGTTGATCGTGACGCCGCCGCCGATCCAGACGCCGTCACCGACGACGACCGGCTTCGCGGTGCAGGCGCCGGCCGCCCGCTCGGCCGGGTCGAGCGCGTGGTTCGAGGTGTAGATCGAGACCCGCGGCCCGAAGAGGACGTCGTCGCCGATCGTGATGGGGGCGCCGTCGAGGAGGATGCAGTCGAAGTTCGCGTAGAAGCGGTCGCCGATCGTGATGTTGAACCCGAACTCGCAGCGGAACGTCGGCTCGAGATGCGTGTCCGCGCCCACCGAGGCGACGAGCTCGCGGAGCAGAGCCACCCGCTCGACCGGCGGGCGCCCGAAGCTCGCGTTGTAGGCGTTCGAGGCGAGCACCGCCCGCTCGCGCGCGGCGACGAGCTCGGGGGTCATGTCGTCGTACACGGCGCCGGTCAGGATGTGCGCGCGCTGGTCCTCGAGGGTCATCGTCGTCCGTTCGTCGGTGTCGGCGCCCCGACGGGCGCTCGCGCCCACGGTACGGGACCGCGCGGCGTCAGCCCACGTGCACGCCAGGGCGGCGGTCGCGGCGCGACTCGGCGCGGCGGAGCACCTCGCGGGTGACGGGGGCGACCTCGCCGGTGCCGGTGATGAGGAAGCGGAACATGTTGGAGAGGGGGCCGCCCTCGGTCCACTCGAAGTAGACGTCCGGGATCACGCCGGTGAGGTCGCGGATCTCGAGCAGCACCGTGGCGATGGTGTTCGGGATGTTGCCGCTGGTGACCGTGAGCACGCGGAAGCCGTGGCAGACGCGGCCCTGCACGACCAGGTCCTCCTCGAAGTCGGAGGAGTCGGTGGTGTGCACCTCGAGGAAGAGCACCGGACCGCGCATCGGCAGGTTGCTGTCGCGCTGCTCCTCCGCCAGCTTGTCCCGGTACTCGGCCTCGGAGCCGTCGTCGGGCTCGTTCGCGAGGATGCGGATCACGCCGTAGTCGTCGGCGTCCGTGGTGAGGAAGTCGATCGCGGCGGCGTCGAACACCACGGAGGTGGCGCGCAGCTGGAACGAGCGGTGCACGCGCGAGACGAGCGAGACCGCGAGGATGCCGACGATGAAGACCGCCGCGATCCGCACGCCGTCGGGCCGCTCGACCACGTTGACCACCGTCGTGTAGACGAAGACCAGCGCGATGACCGCGAAGCCCACCGCCCGCTTGCGCTGCTTCTTGCGCTTCGCCGAGAGGAACACCGCGACGGACGCGGAGGTGATCAGCACCAGCACGCCGGTCGCGTAGGCCCCGCCCTGGGCGTCGACGTCGGCGCGGAAGAGGATCGTGATGACGAAGGCGACGACGGTGAAGACCAGCACGAGCGGACGCACGGCGCCGGCCCACTGCGGCGCCATGCCGTAGCGGGGCAGGTAGCGCGGGACGATGTTGAGCAGGCCGGCCAGGGCGGAGGCGCCCGCGAACCAGAGGATGCAGATCGTCGCGATGTCGTAGACCGTGCCGAAGCCCTCGCCGAGGTACTCGTGGGCGAGGTAGGCCAGCGCTCGGCCGTTCGCCTCGCCGCCGGGCTGGAACTGCGCCTGCGGGATGAGCAGCGTGGTCACGAAGCTCGAGGTGATGAGGAACGCCGACATCGTGACGGCGGCGGTGATGAGCAGCCGCTTCGCCCCGCGGATGCGGCCGACGGGGGCGTCCTCGGTGTCTTCCGCGTCGCCGCGGATCTGCGGCATGACCGCGACGCCGGTCTCGAAGCCGGAGAGCCCGAGCGCGAGCTTGGGGAACACGATGAGCGCGATGCCGACCATGATCAGCGGATTCCCGTGCTGGGTCGTGAGCGCCGACCACCAGTCGCCGATGACGACGGGGTTCTCGGCCACGTGCCCGATCGCCACGGCGATCACGATGGCGTTGAGCAGGAGGAACACGGCCACGAGCACGACCGCGATCGAGATGGCCTCGCGGAACCCGCGGAGGAACACGATCCCCAGCAGGGCGATCAGGCCCAGCGTGAGCGGCACCTCGGCCCCGTGGAACCAGGCCGGGGCGAACGGGTTCTCCACCGCGTGTGCCGTCGCGTCGGCCGCGGAGAGGGTGATCGTGATCATGAAGTCGGTGGCCGCGAACCCCAGCAGCACGAGGACGAAGAGCTTGCCGCCCCACCAGGGCAGCAGGCGCTCCAGCATCGCGATCGACCCCTCGCCGCGGAAGCTCTCGCGGGCCACGCGGCGGTAGACGGGGAGCGCGCCGAGGAGGGTCAGGACCACCAGGACGATCGTCGCGAGCGGCGAGACCAGGCCCGCGGCGAGCGCCGCGATCGCGGGCTGGTAGCCGAGGGTGGAGAAGTAGTCGACCCCGGTGAGGCACATGACGCGCCACCACGAGTGCGTCTTCCCGGTGGCCGCGTGGGGCCCGGGGTGGGCTCCGGAGTCGTCGCGGAGGCCCTCGAGGAGCCACGCCTTCACCCCGCCCGCGCGCGCGGAGGAGAGAGGGGAGGGTTCGAGGGCGTCGGGGTCGCCACGGACGACGGAAGAGGTCACTGGATGTTTCTACTCGCCGTGAGGAGCGCGCCCGCCCGGAATGAGCGGATCCTCACGCTTTCCTCACGGGTAATCGGCTGTGGAGGGACGTCGGCGCGCGATCCCGCGTCGTGAGGGCGTCGCGAGCGTCGTGTGAGCGGACCGTGCGGATGGGCCCGGTACGCGTCCGCGTTCCGTCAGGACCCCCGCCCACTCGCCGCCGCGGGCCGACTATGGCGCTCGTGCACCTGCTCCTCCGCCTCCTCGACTCCGGGCCCCGCTGGGGCCGCCACACCATCGGCACGAGCCGGTACGGCGTCGTCCGGAGCGAGCTCGTGGTCGTCGCGCCCGGCACCTCCGTCGAGGAACGGAGGCGCCTGCGCCTGCACGCGGCCGGTCCGCAGCTGGTCGTGGTCGCGATGGCCGCCGGCGCGGTCGGGACCCTCGCGCTCGACCGGCTGTCCCTCCTCCTGCTGGCCGCGCTCGCCCTGCCGACCGCGTCGCTCCTGCTCCTCTCGGCCCGCTCGACCCGCCGCCTCCGCCGGGCCTGCGCCCGCCGGCTCGTGATCGCGGACGTCGACTCCCCCGCCGTCGCCGAGCTGGCGGCGATCGCGGCCGTGCTGCGGCGGGCCGACCGGCTGCTCGACACCGGCGCCCTCACTCCGCTCGAGCACGAGGAGGTGTGGGCCTGCGCCCACGACCGGGTCGCGGGCCGCGTGGCTGACCGCCGCTCCCAGCCCCGGGCGGGAGGATCGGGGACGTCCGCCATCGATGGGAGCACCTCATGACCACACCGCGCCGCGCACTGATCCTCGTCGACGTGCAGCAGGAGTACTTCAGCGGTCCGCTCGAGATCCAGTACCCGCCGCACGCGCAGTCGCTGCCGAGGATCGCCGCCGCACTCGACTCCGCCGCCGCCGCGGGCCTCCCGATCGCCGTCGTCCAGCACAGCGCGGGCGAGGGCGCGCCGATCTTCGACCCGTCGGGCCCGTCGTTCGCGCTGCACCCGGAGATCGAGAAGCGCCGCTCGGACTCGTGGAAGAACGTCACGAAGCAGTTCGGCACGGTCTTCGCGGGCACCGACCTGCTCGACTGGCTGCGCGAGCACGACGTCGACACGATCACCCTCGTCGGCTACATGACCAACAACTGCATCCTCGCCTCGGCCGCCGAGGCGGAGACGCACGGGCTCCGCGCCGAGGTCCTCTCGGACGCGACGGGCGCGATCGCGATCACGAACGACGCGGGCTCGATCGACGCGCACTCCCTGCACACCACGCTGATGGCGCTGCTCAACTCGAACTTCGCCGCCGTCGCTCCGACCACCGTCTGGATCTCGGCGCTGAAGGGCGAGTACACGCTCCCCATGAGCACCCTGCCCGAGTCGGCGACGGCGGGCGCCGCACGCTGACCCCCGGGCCGCGCTGACGGGCACGACTCCGGCCTGATCGGCCGCCTCTACTCTCGGGGCATGGCCCTTCTGCACCGCGCGACGATCACCCCCGGGAAGCTCGAGATCGTGGAGACCTGGGCGCCGACGCAGCCCTGGTGCGAGGGCGGCGGATTCACGCAGCTCGGCGCCTACCGGTTCGACGACCCCGATGGCGAGGTGGGAGTGGAGACGCTCATCGTCCAGTCGAGCGGGCAGCCGCCGCTCCAGGTGCCGCTGACCTACCGCGGGTCGCCTCTCGTCGGCGGTGACGCGCATCTCCTGGCGACCGTCGAGCACACCGTCCTCGGCCGTCGCTGGGTCTACGACGGGGCCGGCGACCCGGTGGCGGTCGCCGCCTTCGCCGCGGCGATCCGCACCGGCGCCCGGGAGGTCGAGCAGTACTTCGAGGAGGACGGGAAGCGCGTCATGCGTCCGTCGACCGCCACGGTGCAGGGCAGCGGATCAGGCGCCGGAGCGTCCGGTCCGCCGTCGACGGTGCTCGTCCGCAGCGACGCACGGACCACCACGACCTCGGCCGACGGCCTGACTCTCGTTCTCGCACGGGTGCTCGCGCCGCCGTTCCTGGAGGGCGTGGACCGGCTGACCGGCACCTGGAGCGAGGCGCTCCCCGTCACCCTCGCCGTCCTGGCCTGAGGCGGCTCCGGCGGTCCGCCGCCATCCGTCGCCCGGGTCGTGGTCGACGGATGGCGGCGCCTCGGGAGGAACTGCTCACCGGCCCCTCGCGGCGCGGTGCCGCGGCGATCCGAAGGGGACTAGTCGTTCAGGTGCGCGATGGCGTAGTCGGCCTCGTCGCTCGTGAACTGCTCCCCGTACTCGCTGGTCAGCTGGTCGCGGATGGCCTCCGGCGCCATCGCCATCTGAGCCTGGTAGTCCTTCGCCTTCGCCAGCGCGTTGGCGTTCCAGTCGGCGGAGACGGTGTCCACCGCGTACTGCGCGGCCTCCGGCGAGAACTGCTCCCCGTACTCGGAGGTGAGCTGGCCGTACAGGCCCGCCTTGCTCATGTGGAGCATCTCGGAGTAGCTCTGCGCCTTGATGAGCGCCGAGGCGGACTCGGGCGAGACCTGTGCAGCCGCTGCCGTCTCGACAGGCGCGGGGGCGGGCGCGGCCGTCTCGACCGGGGCTGCTGTCTCGACGGGTGCGGGCTCCGCGGTCTCGACGACCGCCGCCTCCTCCGTGGCCGGCGCGACGGGAGCGGTCGTGGGCTGGGACGACTCGACGATCACGGCCGCCGGGCGGTCGCTCGAGGCCGAGTTCACGGCGGCTCCGAAGCCGATGGTCGTCAGCAGCGAGGCGAGGACGGCGAGACCGCCGAGGACGACGCCGGTGATCGACATCGCCTTGGACTGGCCGCGGCGCAGGGCGAGGACGCCCAGGACGACGGCGGCGATCCCGACGAGTGCTCCGAAGACCGGCACGAGGCCGACGAGGAACGCGACGATGCCGACGACGAGTGCGGCGATGGCGAGGCCGGCGGGGCCGGTCTTCGGAGCACTCGTCGGGATCGCCGCCGTCGTCCTGGGC
>NZ_PSWL01000004.1:0-165919 GCF_002932755.1 Rathayibacter sp. AY1B6 | reverse complement strand
CCCCCGACCTCAGGACACCGTGAACCCTCAGGACACCGCGAAAGCCCCCGCCTTCCCCTGGATCGGCCTGCTCACGCTCGCCGGCGCCGTCTTCGTCTCGGTGACGAGCGAGTTCCTCCCGACCGGGCTCATCCCCGACATGTCGCGCGACCTCGGCGTGAGCATCTCGCTGACCGGCCAGCTCGTCACGATCTTCGCCGCGACCGTCGTCGTCGCGACGACCCCGCTGACCCTCGTCACCCAGCGCTTCTCGCGCAAGAGCCTCCTCCTCGTGGCGCTGTGCACCATCGCGGTCGCCAACGTCCTCGCCGCGCTCGCCCCCACCTTCGGGCTGCTCATCGGCGCGCGCATCCTCGGCGGCCTCGCCCACGGCCTCTTCTGGGCGATCGTCGCCGCCTACTCCGCGCACCTCGTCGCTCCGGAGCAGCTCGGCCGCGCGACCGCGATCACGGCGGGCGGCGGATCCGCGGCCTTCGTCCTCGGCGTCCCCCTGGGCACGGCGCTCGGGCACGCGTTCGGCTGGCGGCCCACCTTCGCGATCCTCGGCGGCGTGGTCCTCGTGCTCGCGCTGATCGTGGTGAAGTTCCTGCCCGCGGTCGACCACCACATCCCCTTGCGGACCGGCGAGATCCGCCTGCCCGCGCGAAAGGACCGCACCCTCCCCCGCATCATCGGGGTCTGCGTCGTCATCCTCCTCGTGCTGATCGGCCAGAACACCCTCTCGACCTACATCACGCCCTGGCTCGAGAACGCCTCCTTCGCCCCCGACACGGTGCCGCTCGTGCTCTTCGCGTTCGGCGGCGCAGGGGCGGTCGGACTCGTCCTGGCCGGCTTCGCGACCGACCGGTTCCCCCGCTCCGGCTTCGTGGTCGCCGCGATCGCGGTCGTGCTGGCGCTCGCGGGCCTGGCCGTCGCCGCGGGCACCGGCGCCGCCACGGCCGTGGTCGTCGCCGCGGTGGTCTGGAACATCGCCTTCGGCGGGATCCCGGCGATGCTGCAGACCCGGATGCTGCGCACCTCCTCCTTCCAGCTGCGGAGCCTCGCCGCGGCGCTCCAGACGACGGCGTTCAACATCGGCATCGGCGGCGGCGCAGTCGTCGGCGGACTGGCGATCGACGCGAGCGGGCTCGACGTGCTGCCGTGGGTCGCGATCGTCATCGTCGCGGTGGGGCTCGTGGTCAGCCTGGTCGTCGACGCGCGGGCGACGGCGGCGGTGCGCGCGGAGGCGGTCCCCAACCGCTGATCGTGTTCACAACGGAGGAAGAACGTGCTCCGGCGCGCGCCGATCCGCCTGTTCGCGCTCGACCTGGAACGTTCTTCCTCCGTTGTGAACACGGCGGCCTCCAGCGTCGTGGACACAGCGGCGATCGTCCGGTGCGAACACGGGGATGTCGTCCGGTGCGAACACGGGGATGTCGTCCGCACGGACGACGCGGCGCCCCGGGGAGCAGGGGATACGGTCGAGGGATGAGAGACGGAACCCGATGAGCCCGAGCACCCTCGAGCCACCGCTGACCCTCCCCTACTACGGTGCTCCGCCGATGGCGGCGCTCCGCCGCTTCTTCGGCAACTACCTCCGCTTCCGCGGGAGGGCGAGCCGGGCCGAGTACTGGTGGATCATCCTCCTCGGCAGCGTCCTCACGGGGCTGCTGCAGCTGGCCGACGGCGGTCCGTGGCGTCTCGACTTCACGCTGACGCCGTACCCGAGCGGCGCGCCGTTCCAGACCTTCTGGGTGTCGCTCGCCGCGGGCGCGATCGCTCTGGCGACGTTCCTCCCGTCCCTCTCGCTGATCTGGCGGCGACTGCACGACGTGAACCGCAGCGGGCTCTGGATCCTCCTGATCCTCGTGCCGATCGCCGGCTACGTGTTCCTGCTGATCCTGTTCGTGCTGCCGCCGCGGCCGGAGGGCGCGCGATTCGACTGAGCGGCGGGCGCGTCGGCGGTGGAGGGCCGGACGCGGTCGGCGAGTCGATGGCCGGTCGTCAGGACGGCACCTCCGCAGTCAGGTGGACGAGCCGGTCCTCAAGCGTGCAGCTCTGCAGTCAGGTCGATGAGCCGGTCGTCGGGCCGAGCGTCGGCAGTAGGGCCGACACCGTGACGGCGGGCCGAACCTCGGCAGTAGGGCCGACACCGTGACGGCGGGCCGACGCCGTCACGGGCCCGGACGCCGCTCGTGCACGAGCCCGACGCCGCGAGGCGCGACAGCCGTCCCCCTATGCGCACCAGTCGCGTGAGCGCCCGTTGACGCTGCGCGCGGTGTCGCCGGTGCCGAGGTCGACGAGCACGGTCGAGGTCGCGCTGAAGCCCGGCTCGCCCGGGTAGTCGTCCGGCCTGCCCTCGACCGAGACGGTCTCGACGGCGAGGTACTGCCCGTTCGGCGAGAGGCAGACGCCGCGGATGCGCCCCGTCGGCGAGGTGCGGAACACCTCCGACGTGCCGGACCCGTTGACGCGGACGACGGAGTACTGGGTCGCCCCCGTCTCCGGCGCGTACTCGGCCTCGAGCTCGACGTAGCTCCCGGAGTCGAGGAGCAGGACCTGCACGGGCGACGCGGTCGCGCTCACGTCCGCCGGCGGGAGCGCGAGCGTCTCGACCGAGCCGTCGGCCAGGTCGATCAGCGAGCCCGACTCGGGGTCGGCGACCACGAGCCGGTTCGCCCCGGGCACGAACCCGCGCAGCTCCGCGTGCTGCCCGAGCGGGCTGATCGAGCCGGGCGTCAGCAGGTCGAGCAGGAGCACCATGTCGTCGAGCGAGTGGGTGACGACCGAGGTGGTGCCGGGCACGAACATCCAGTCGCGCGCCCGCAGCGGCCCGCCGTCGATCCCGAGCACGGGGACCGCCTCGGCCTTCTGATCGGTGAGGTCGTAGGAGTAGAGGGCGCGGTCGAGCGGGCCCGACGGCGCCTGGCCGGTGAAGGTCCAGCCGAGCACGCCCTTCTCCGGCGAGGAGTGCAGCTCGCGCACGGTCCCGGGGCCGGGGAGCGGGATGACGCCCTCGGAGCCGGTGTCCAGCGTGACCGTGCGGAGGAGGTTCGTGTCGTCCGGCTCGATGGTCACGACGACCAGCACCGGGCCGACGACGGCGTAGTCCTGGATCCGGTCGGCCGTCACGAGGACCCGGGCGTCGCCTCCGGAGAGCGGGCGGACGCGGACGGCGTCGGGCTGCGAAGGATCATCGGCGGTGCGGTCGAGGGTGAAGAGGTCGGGGTCCTTCGTGGTGAAGGAGGCGGAGACGTCGGCGGCCGAGCCGGTCGCGGCGCTGCGGGCGTCGTCGATCCCGATCTCGTAGCGGGTGGCGTAGCGGAGGGTGTCGGTGAAGGTGACGGTGAGGACGCCGCCGTCGAGCTCGGCGGTGTGGGGAGCCTCCGGAGCCACTCTCACCCGGTCCAGCGCGTCGGGCTCGAGAGCCTGGTCGAGGTGCAGCCGGGCGCGGGAGCCGTCGCGCTCGACCACGGCGCCGGTGCCGACCTCGAGGGACGCGACCCTCGGTCCTTTCGCCACGGTCGCTGCGGTCAGCCCGCCGACCGCGAGCACGAGCACGGCGACGACGATCCGGAAGCCGCGGCGGAAGCCGCGGGCCGGTGACGAACCGAGGTCGGGAGCTCGACGCGCGCCCCTTCGGCCCGTTCCTCCACTCTCGACCTCGGTTGCGAACGGATCAGTAGACATACGGCATCGCCGGCTCGTCGATCGGAGTGAGTGCCTCCGGCTCCAGCACCACCGCCTCGGCGCTCGTGACGCTCGGGTTCGCGCCGAAGCCGCCGCTCGCCTCCAGCCACTGCCCCTCGGCGTAGGTGTCGGCCCAGCCGGCCAGGTGGACCGGCACGCCCACCGGCTGCGCGTCCACCGCGCAGCAGGTGACCACGAAGCGGGCGATGTAGAAGACGTTCTCGGGGTCGGAGGCGTCGGGGGTCACGAAACCGCTCACCGTGGCCGTGCGGCCGGCGAGGAACTGCTCGCTCGCGCCCTGACGCAGCAGGGTCGCCCAGTCGCGCACGCTGAACGAGGCGGTGTCGCCGGTGGGCGCCGCGGCGGTCACGGAGGCGTCGACGGCGCTGGTGTTGACCTCGCGCTGCGTCGCGGTCGAGGCGGTGAGGGCGGCCGGCGGGAGCACGAGCAGGGCGACGGCGGCGGAGGCGATCACCGCGACTCCGGCCGCGACCGCGACCACACGGCGCCAGGGGCGGGCGGGCGCCGGGGCGTGGAGGTGCTCGACGTCGTCCTCGTGCGCGTGGGCGTCCTCCTCGGCGCCCGGCACCACCGCGAACGCCGCGATCAGCAGCACTCCCGCGATCACCGCGAGCACCACCGAGAACTCGAAGTAGCGGGGGTGGATGTAGAGGCCGAGCCGGCCGGTCGCCGCGAGCCACAGGGTCGAGACGACGCCGATCAGGCTGAGGACGACGCCCTTCCAGCGGGCGAGGAGGCGCTCAGAGCGCATAGTTCACCGCCAGTCCCAGCACGGCCGCGGCGAGGGCGACCAGCACGGTGACGCGCACCAGGGTCGCGGCCGAGAACGTGGTGCGCAGCAGCGCGAGCATCTTGACGTCGATCATCGGGCCGAAGACGAGGAACGCGATGATGCCTCCCGGCAGGAACGTGGAGCCGAACGAGAGGACGAAGAACGCGTCGACGTTCGAGCAGATCGAGATGACGAAGGCGAGCACCATCAGCGCCAGCACCGACCAGAGCGGGTCGCCGCCGAGCGTGGTCAGCACGTCGCGCGAGACGCCGACCTGGATCAGCCCTGCGATGGCGGCGCCGACGAACAGCGCCGGCATCATCGCCCCGGTCTCCTCGGCGAACAGCAGCACACTGCGCCGGGAGCGGTCGCGGAGGGAGCGGGACGGCCGCTCGCCCGCCTCGCACGCCGCGCGGAAGCGGTCGGTGAGCAGGCTCATCGGCTCGGAGTGGCGGCTGAAGATCCAGCCGACGAGGTTCGCGATCGCGAAGCCGCCGACGATGCGCCAGACGAGGATCCCGTCGGCCCAGCCGAAGGCCTGGTACGTCGTGACGATGGTGATCGGGTTCACGATCGGCGCGGCCAGCAGGAACGTCATCGACTCCGACACCGAGAGGCCCTTGACGATCAGTCCGCGGGCGAGCGGCACGTTGCCGCACTCGCAGACCGGGAGGAGCACGCCGAGCAGCGAGATCACGAGCCGCCGCGGAAGCGCCCGCTTCGGCAGGATCCTCAGCAGCACGGCCTCGGGCACCCACAGCTGCACGGCGATCGAGAGGACGATGCCGAGGAACACGAACGGCAGCGACTCGATGACGACGCTGATCGAGAGGGTGAGGAAGTCGCGCACCGCGTCCGAGAGCGAGTCGCCCGCCGCGTCCGGGGCGAGCAGGCGCGTCGCCACGAGGACGGCGACCAGGGCGAGCCCGAGGAGCGGCCCGCGCCGCGACCGCCGGGCGCCCGGGGACGCGCGGGTCGGGGCGGCGAGCGCGGATTCGGGGGACATCCCGACCCATCGTAGGCGGGGCCCTTGGGGGCCGGCGCGGGACGCGGCCGGTCGGCGCCGGGCCGCGAGTACGCGACGTCGACTGCGCCCGGGCCCCGCGAGTGTCCGGTGCGAGGGAGGGCGCCGAGGTCGCGGGAGGCGGTCGACGCACTCGCGCAGAAGCCCGGCGGGTGCAGGATGAGCGCATGCCCGCCTCCCCCGCGCACCCCCTCCGCGTGCGGATGCAGCCGCGCGCGATCGACGAGGCGCACCGCGTCTCGAGTCCGCTCGAGCTGCTCGTCGATCTGACCTTCGTCGTCGCGATCGCCCAGATCGCCCAGCAGCTCGCCCACGCCACCGAGGAGGGGCACCTCGCCGAGGGGCTCCTCCCCTTCGGCATGGTGTTCTTCGCGATCTGGTGGGCGTGGATGAACTTCACCTGGTTCGCCTCCGGGTACGACACCGACGACGTGCCCTACCGGCTGCTGACCCTCGCCCAGATGGGAGGAGTCCTCGTGCTCGCGGCCGGAGTGCCGGCCGGCTTCGAGGAGGGCGACTACCGGGCGATCACCATCGGCTACGCGATCATGCGGTTCGCGCTGGTGAGCCAGTGGATCCGCGTCGCCGTGTCCACTCCGCAGCACCGCACCTCCGCCGTGCGCAACGCCGTCGGCTTCTCGATCGTGCAGGCCGGCTGGCTGCTGCGGCTGCTCCTGCCCGAGGAGGTGGGGGTGGTGAGCTTCCTCCTCCTGGTCGCCTGCGAGCTGGCCGTGCCCCTCTGGGCGCAGCGGGCGGGGGACGCGAACTGGCATCCGCACCACGTCGCCGAGCGGTACGGGCTGTTCACGATCATCCTGCTCGGCGAGGGCGTCCTCGCGGCGGTGATGGGCGTGCAGCGGGCGGTGACGGAGGCGGGCGTCAGCACCTCGCTCGTGCTGGTCGCGGCGTGCGGGCTGGTGATCGTGTTCGCGCTGTGGTGGCTGTCGTTCTCGCATCCCTCCGGCGAGCTGCTGGAGCGGCGGCGCGGACTCTCCTACCGCTGGGGCTACGCGCACTTCGCGGCGTTCGCGGCCCTCGCGGCACTGGGATCCGGGCTGGAGGCGGCGGTCGCCGCGACCGCGGGCCACCTCGAGGCGTCCGACACGGTGATCGGCGCGGCCGTCGCGGTGCCGGTCGCGGTCTTCGTGCTGACCCTGTGGGCGGTGCACGCGCCGCTCGGCGAGCACCAGCCGATGCCCGCGCGACTGGCGCTCCCCGGCGTGGTGCTGGCGCTCGCGACTCCGCTGGTCGCTGGAGAGTTCGGAGTGGGCGGGGTGCTCGTCGCGCTGGCCGCGGTGTCGGCGGGGCTGGTCGCCGCGGTGGTGGGACGCGGGCGCACCGCGGAGTGACGGGGTCGGCGGGCGAGGCGCGTCGCGGTCGCGAGAGGCGCGGCCGGCGCCTCGAGACACCGCCCTCGTCGGCGAGACGCCGGGCTGGGGCGGCGTCTCGGCGGTAGCGGGACGCCTCGGCGACCGCATCGCGCCGGCGGCCCCGCGGCAGCGGCTACCGCGGCAGCGGCTCCGGCCGGCGGGGCACCCAGCAGCGGACGCGCGCGCGGTAGCGCTCGAAGTCGGCGCCGAAGCGGGCGGCGAGGTCCGCCTCCTCCAGGGGGCGCACGGCCTGGTTCCAGACGACGGCGCCGAGGAGCGCGTACAGGACGACCAGCCACGACGAGAGCAGCAGCCCGACCGCCGCTCCCTGCGCGATGCCGGCGACCGCCATCGGGTTGCGGACCCAGCGGTAGGGGCCGGCGATCACCAGGCGGTTGGTCATCGCGATAGGCAGCGGCGTGCCGTCGCCGAGGAGCGACATCGTCAGCGCCGACCAGATCCCGAGCGCGCTCGCCGCGACCAGCAGCAGGACGCCGAGGCCGACGACCACCGGCGGTGCCGCTCCGAGGCCCACGCCCCAGCGCGCCTCCAGCGCGGCGATGACCAGCGGGATCACGACCAGCGCGCCTCCCCAGAACACCGCGATCTGAGCGAGGGTCGCCGCGAGGTGCGAGCCGGGGCGGCGGCCGGCGGTCGCGACGCGGAAGGAGAAGGGGCCGGAGGCGATCCAGCGCGTGGGCACCCGGCCGAGCAGGAGCAGGCACGCCGCGACCAGGGAGCCGCCCGCCGCGGCGAGCATCGCGACGACGCCCCAGCCCGCCTCCCCCGTCAGGGTGGCCCAGGCGGTCAGCGCGACCGCGACGAGGAGCGTCCAGGCCGTCGCGGTGACGGCCGCCCAGCGCACCCCGGCGGCGGCGAGAGCGGAGGCTCCCACGAACAGCGGGAGGTCGAGTGCCGCGACAGGGACGGGATCGAGGCTGCCGAGCGTAGCGATCCGCACGGCCGGGACGAGAGCCACCGCGATCCACCACGCCGCTCCGCCGAGGGCCTGCGCGGCGAAGTAGAGGCGTCCCCAGGGCATGGCTGCACGGTACTTCATAGGGGAACCCTAGGAACGACCCAGGGCGTTGACGGGCTGGGCGCCCTAGGCTCGGAACCAGTTCCCGCCGCCTCCACGAGAAGCGGCCCACCACGACGCCAAGGACGACGCCGATGAACCGCACGACCGTGATCACCGCACTCGCCTGCGGGCTCCTCCTCTCCGCCGCCGCAGCGACTCCCGCTGTCGCCGCGACCTCCGACACCGCCGGCGACTCCGCCCGCTCCGTCGACGAGTTCGGCGTGCTCGCCGCGACCGACGGCGACACCCTGCTGATCAACGGGCGCGCCTTCCTCCTCGAGTAGGTCCTCCCCGCCGCGCACGGCCGCGAGGACGCCACTCGAGACCCGGGCCTCCCGATCCGCCACCGCGTCGACGTCGACGCCACCCCGGGAGCGCTCCGGGCGGCCGTCATCGAGACCGCCGACGCCGACCACCGACCCCGCCGAGACCCTCCCTGCGGCCGTCACCGAGACCGCCGACGCCGACCACCGACACCCCGGCCCCCATGGCCCGTGGGCGAAGCCTCGCGGCGGGCGACCCCGGATCGTCATCCACCCCCGCTCGGGTGACGCTACTCATGCCGGGTCCTCCGGCCGTGGACCGGATCCGACAGGGATCCCGCGAGGGGTGCCGCCCGGCAGTCGTCTCGCCCGTTCGCGGACCGCCCTCTCCGGGAAGGCTCCGCCTCCCCGCGGCTGGAGTCAGCATAGAGTCCCCCTTCCCCCTCGCGCACCGGAGATCCGGCACCACCGTCGGACTGCTGTCGACCTTCCCGCCCACGCGCTGCGGGCTCGCGACCTTCACCGAGGCCCTCGGCGGTGCACTGGCCGACGACCACGGCGCCGGCATCCGCACCGTCCGCGTGATGGACGAGCTCGCCGTGCCCGGATCGACGCCCGGCACGAGCGTCGTCGCCGAGCTCGTCGCGGGCGACCCGGTGAGCACCGCGCGCGCTGCGGCCGAGCTCGACTCCTGCGACGTCGCGATCATCCAGCACGAGTACGGCATCTACGGCGGACCCGACGGCGACGAGGTGATCGCCCTGATGGAGCGGCTCGCCGTGCCCGCGATCGTGGTCCTGCACACGGTGCTGGAGACGCCGACCCCCTCGCAGCGCCTCGTGCTGGAGCGGGTCGCCGCTCTCGCCGACGCGGTCGTGGTGATGACAGCCGTCGCGGCCGAGATCCTCGAGCGCCGCTACGACGTGGACGCCTCGCGCGTCGTCGTCATCGCGCACGGCGTCCCCGTCTGGAACGCGGCAGCCCGGTCCGCCGCCGCCGCGGATCCGCAGATCATCACCTGGGGCCTGATCGGCCCGGGCAAGGGCATCGAGTGGGGGATCCGCGCGATGGCCGACCTGCGCGACGCCGGCGTCTCCGCCCACTACACCGTCTACGGGCAGACGCACCCCAAGGTCGTCGCGCACGCCGGCGAGGCCTACCGGGAGTCGCTGGCGGAGCTGATCGCCGAGCTGCGGCTCGAGGACCGGGTCGTGCTCGACGGCCGCTACCTCGATCCCTCCCAGCTCGCCGCGGCGGTCGCCGATGCCGACGCGGTCCTGCTGCCCTACGACTCCCGCAACCAGGTCACCTCGGGGGTGCTCGTGGAGGCGCTGGCCGCCGGACGACGGGTCGTCGCGACGGAGTTCCCCCACGCTCTCGAGCTGCTCGGGAACGGCCGCGGCCGCACGGTCGCGCACGAGGACCCCGCCGCGATGGCCGCAGCACTGCGCGAGGCGCTCGCCGACTCCGCCCCCGCAGCCGCTCCGGCCGCCCTCCCCTGGCCGGCGGCCGCCGGCCTCTACCTCGGTCTCGTCGAGCGCCTCCGCATCGAGCACGCGGCGTGACCGCGGGGCCCGCACTCGCGACGGCACTCCCCTACGAGCACCTCGACGCCCTCACCGACGAGCGCGGACTCCACGAGCACGCGCTGCTCGACGCGCCCCGCCCCGAGCACGGGTACTGCGTCGACGACGTCTCGCGCGCCCTGATCGTGGTGGCGCAGGAGCCGGAGCAGACGTTCCGGACCCGTCGCCTCACCGAGCAGTACCTCCGCTTCCTCGAGGCGGCCGCGGAGCCGGACGGCACCGTGCACAACCGGCTGTCGCCCGACGGCGAGTGGGCGGACGTCTCCTCGCTCGGCGACTGGTGGGGCCGCAGCGTCTGGGCCGCCGGGGTCGTCGCCGCGCACGCCGAGCTGCCGCTGACCCGCCGCCGCGCGATGCGGCTCTTCCTCCACCTCGCGGAGGAGCGCTCGCCGGACCTGCGCGCGATGACGTTCGCGGTGCTCGGCGCGGTCGAGGTCGTCGCCGTCCGCCCGCACTCGCTGGTCGCGGTCCAGCTGCTGCACGACGCCGCGCCGATGCTCCTCTCCTGCACGGATCAGGCCTGGCCCTGGCCGGAGGCGCGCCTGCGCTACGCCAACGGCTGCGTCCCCGAGGCCCTCCTGGCGGCGGGCGAGGCGCTGCAGGATCCGCCGCTGCTCGCGCGCGGGTTCGCCGCCCTCGCCTTCCTGCTGGGCCTCGAATCGCGCGACGGCCGCCTCTCGGTGACGGGCGTGGCCGGCCGCGGGCCGGACGAGCTCGGAGTGCTCTTCGACCAGCAGCCGATCGAGGTCGCCGCCATCGCCGCCGCGTGCGCCCGCGCCCTGACGCTCGACGAGGATCCGCTCTGGCGCGAGGGCCTCGCCTCCTGCTGGGCCTGGTTCCACGGGGTCAACGACTCCGCGACCGTGATGGTCGATCCGCTCTCCGGCGCCGGGTACGACGGACTGGAGCCGCAGGGCCGCAACGAGAACCGGGGCGCGGAGTCGACGATCGCCGCTCTGCACACCTCGCTCGTGGTGCGGCGGGCCGGCCTGCAGCCGACGCGGCCGAGCGTCCCGGCGACCCCCGCGGTCGTCGCCGCCCGATGACCGCAGGACCCGGGGACCCGGCGGCCGGGCTGCGGATCGCGATGCTCGCGCCGGTCGCGTGGCGCACGCCGCCGCGCCACTACGGGCCGTGGGAGCAGGTCGCGAGCCTCCTGACCGAGGGGCTGGTCCGCCGCGGAGTCGACGTGACGCTCTTCGCGACCGGCGACTCCGTGACGACAGCCGCGCTCGAATCGGTCACTCCGACGGGCTACGCCGAGTCGGGCCGCGACGGCCGGGTGTGGGAGGCGCTGCACATCGCGGCGGTCCTCGACCGTGCCGGCGAGTTCGACCTGGTGCACAACCACCTCGACTGGCTGCCGCTCGCCCTCGCGGCGCAGTGGCCCGTCCCGCTCGTGACGACGGTGCACGGTTTCTCGGGGCCCGAGATCCTGCCCGCCTACCGCGAGGCACTGCGGCACCCGCGCACCGCGAACCTGGTGTCGATCTCGGACAGCGACCGCTCCCCCGAGCTCGACTACGCGGCGACGGTGCACCACGGGATCGACGTGGAGGGCTTCCCCGCCGGATCCGGAGGAGAGGACCTCGTGATCCTGGGCCGGATCCACCCCGACAAGGGCACGGCGGAGGCGGTCCGGATCGCCGCCGCGGCCGGGCGCCGCCTCCTCCTCTGCGGCATCGTCCAGGACGAGCGCTACTGGCGCGAGGAGGTCGAGCCGCTCGTCGACGGGACGCGCGTCGTCTACCGCGGCTCGGTCGGGCCGGAGGAGCGGGCCCTCGTGCTCGGCGGGGCGCTCGCGCTCCTGCATCCGATCGGCTTCGACGAGCCGTTCGGCCTCTCGGTGGTCGAGGCGATGGCGTGCGGGACGCCGGTGATCGCGTACCGCCGCGGATCGATGGCGGAGATCATCGACGAGGGGCTCACCGGGTACGCGGTGGGCTCCGCGTCGGAGGCGGTCGCCGCGGTCGAGCGGGTCGGGCTCCTCGATCGCGCGGCCGTGCGGGCGACTGCTCGCCGCCGCTTCGCCGTGGACCGGATGGTCGACGAGTACCTGGCTGTGTACGCGGGGGTGCTCGGGCGACTCAGTGATGCTGATAGGAAGAGGGCGTGCCTCGACCTCATCTCTTCGTCACCCGCGGAAGTTTCCGACCGGCCGCAGATGGCGGGCCAGGCTCCGCGCAGACCCGAGCGCTCGACCGGAATCGAGCCGGAGGGGAAGCGGCTGGGTGCGGTCAGCCCCTCAGGCCCTCCTGCAGCCGGACGAGCAGCCTCTGGTCGGCGGGGGCGGCTGCAACGAGCCCGTCCTTCGTGACCGCCAACTGCGACTCCACCACTCCATAGGCCTTCACTTGATCCAGGAAGACCTGCTTGTCCTCGATCGACGCGAATCGATAGAGCTGAACCCGCACTCCGTCGAGCTGGCAGGTGCCGTACTCTGCTGCACCCGGCGCGACCGTCGCAGCCAGTGCGTAGTCGGAGCACTCGAGATCCATGGCGATCTCCGCAAGTGCGACGCCCTCGACAGGCGCCCCGCTCGGTGTGGGCACCTCGGAGTCAGATGTCGCATCGGATTCGACAGCGGTCGGCGCCGAGCTCGACGGTGCGGGCTCGGAAGGCACTGACGCCTCCGAGCACCCAGCGAGAAGCGAGAGCGAGACCAGAACGACGGGGAACACCGCGAGGGTGCGCATATTGAAGCGTCCTTGGGGATCTGTTGAGGCGCGAGTCGAACGCATCCGCACGCTCGTGCTACACGGAGGAACGGCTGACCCCACGGCTCAGACGGCGGCGTGAAGTCGAACGTTGTCCTGATAGTCGAAGTGCGTCTGGACGCGGTCGGACACGTCGATGTTCTGCAGCTTGCTGGACGCCGGAACGAAACCGCTCAGGCCCGCCGCCGTCTCACCTGCCTGCGCTGTTCGGTAGACCACCTTAAGGATGTTGTCGTTCCTCGAGTGGTAGTTGTAGACCGCTTCATCGACCGAGGCGGTGAGAGACTCCCACCTGCTCTTCGCACCGATGGCGGCACCGAGGAGGTGGGCCGACTGGATCCGAGGACCTCCGGGCTTGGTGCCGAGAGATTCCGTGGCGACCACCATCGCTCGCGCCCCCAGGCTGTGACCGATGAGCACGTAGGACTCCGCATCCGTGCGTGCCAGCAGGTCGCCGATGATCACGCCGGTCTTGTCCGCCCGGTTCTTCGCGACGTGCCAGGGGTTTCTCGCCAGGTCGGAGATGACCATCGCCGGACCCACGACCGCTCCGAGCAGCTTCGCTCCTGCTTTGTTGCCCACCGCTGCAGCTCCTCTCAGAGCCGCCATGGCGCCACCCTTTCCCACAGCCCCGAAGGCCATATCGGTCAAGTCCCGGAGCTCCTTCGCTCCCCACTTGACCCGGTAGACGGGCGAGTCCGGATACCGTGCATCGACGATCGACCTCCACCCGCCCCATTTCTCGCCCTTGACGTCGGTGAGGAAGCCGTTCGCGACGACGACGGGGATTCCGCCCTTGCCTGGTCGGAGCAGTTCGATGTCGAACGACTTGTCCTCGCTCAGGTACGCGTTCGCGACGGACGCCCCGAGGACACCTCCCACCGCAGCTCCGACGGCCGTCACGACCGCCGTGCCGCCGGCCATGCCGAGTCCGCCCGCGGCGAGGGTGCCGCCACCGAGCAAGGCGAGTCCGTGAGAACTCGCCGCTGCGCCGGACAGGCCGCCGAAGAGGCCGAGTGAGCCGATCGCGCCGCCGATCGCCGGAGCGGCGAGGAGCGCTACCGGGGCCGCTGCCGCGAGGACCGCGATCCCACCGATGACGATCTTCGAGGTCGCGTCGAGGTCGGGCTTCTCGTATTCGAGGAAGGCCTCGTAGTCGTGCAACTCGCCGAAGCTTCCCTGGGCCTTCTCGAAGCCTGGGATCTCGTGCTTGTGCTCGGCGCAGAACTGGGGGACGCGCAGAGCGCCGCGCTCCCGCACCGCCATGTTGCCGCAGCCGACAGCCACGCACGGGAGCGTCGCGGACCCGCAGCCCTGGCAGACATAGACGGGAAGCTGCCCAGCGGGACGGTTCGACTTCCGGTGCTCGGTGTTGAAGAAGCACGAGGAGCACCATCCGTGCTGAACGTCCAGCAGCGAGACGTCGTCCGCGACGTCCGCGATCCACTGAGCCGTCTTCGCGTACGTCTCGGCCATCTTCTGTGCGGTCCGCCGCTCCTGCTCCACCTGCTGGAGAGCGGCTTTCTGCTCGGCCGGGTCCGAATGCGCGAGAGCCTCGGCATTGGACGTCGTCCGGGCGCGATACCAGGTCTTGGCGTAGGCCCACATGTTGCTGCGCAGTGCGGGATTGCTCTCGAGCACGCCACCGCTTTCTGTCACCGGCTCGAGATCGGTGAATTCTCCTGCAAGGGAGAGAGCCGCCCCCTGATCCGAGACCACATCCACTCGGAGACGGGTTCCTTCGACGACGTAGGCGTGCAGTGAGCCGGGCATGGGTTGATCGTGCCACACCGGTCGGGGTTCGGGTCGCCGCAGAAGGACTGTCGTCTTCTTCTGCACCGGCTACTGATCACCTCGATTCTCCCCAGTGAAGTGCACTCTCTGATCCCCCGTTCCAGCTCGCGCAGTCGACCTCAAGCCGCGCAGCAAGCACTCACGGACCGGTTCTTCCCCTCTCTCCGATGAACGACCGAGACTCTGAGTCGATGGAGAGACATCTCGCCGTCGATCACCCCACCGCGGCCGGCCAGCCGCCCGGACCCCACTCCTCCAGCAGCTCCCGCTCCCGCTCCTCCTCCAGCCCCGCCCCGCGTCCCGGCACGTGCGCGGCCGCCGCGTCCCGCAGCGTCTCGGCGAGCTCGCGGCGCTCGAAGCCCGCCGCCTCGGCCCGGGCCGTCGAGCGCGCGTTCATCCCCCTCCAGTCCGGGTCCGCGATCCACAGCGGGAGCGAGCCCGGGCCCGCCCACTGGCCGACGCCGCGCTCGAGCAGCCACTCCTCCGGCACGGCGACCGCCTCGGCGGACGATCCGCCGCGCGCCGCGGCCAGGTGCTCGCCGAACGGCACGGGGGCCCCGCAGACGTTCATCACGCCCGCCACCCGCGCCTCGGCGGACGCCACCAGCCAGGCGGCGAGGTCCCGCACGTCGACCACGGACGTCGGCAGCTCGGGCGCATCCGGCACCAGCACGGGGCCGGACCGCGCACCGAAGCGCCAGGGCCAGTAGGAGGAGCGGCTCGTCGGGTCGCCGGGGCCGCCGATCAGGCCCGCGCGCGCGATCAGCGACGGCGCGGATCCGGCCAGCACGGCCTGCTCGCAGGCGGCCTTCGCGGCGCCGTACGAGGCGGGGTCGTCGGAGGGAGCGAGCAGCTCCGCGTCCTCGTCCGCTCCGACGACCGTGTTGTCGGCGTAGACGCTCGTGGTCGAGACGAGGAGGTAGGCGCCGCAGCGCAGGTCGCGGACGGATCGGCGGATGTGCTGCGGGGTCGAGGAGACGTCGATCACCGCGTCCCACGATGCTGCAGCCACGGTGTCGAGAGCGTCGTCGCGGTCGCGGTCGGCCCGGACGAGGGACGCCCCCGCGGGCACGGCCGCCCCGCGCGCGAGGCAGGTCACGTCGTGGCCGCGCCGCAGCGCCTCCGCCGCGAGGTGCCCGCCGAGCCGGCCCGTGCCTCCGAGGATCAGCGTTCTCATCCCCGCATGCTCGCACGGGCCGCCTCCCGCGAGGCCCGCTGAGGTGCCCGAGAATGTCCCCGAACGGCCGGAAAGGCTGCATTCTCGGGCGACTCACCGCAGTGGGCGCCGGGCGGGCGGATCTCGACGCGACGAATCGGGACGAGCACCTCCACGACGCCGGACCCCGAGCGACCACCTCAGCGAGAACGAACCCGCCCAGGACCCCCGAACACCCGGCCACCCGAGCCCGCCCGCGTCCTCTGTCCGGAATCGCGCGGGCGGCTCGGGCGCCCGAGCGGCTCACACGACGACGAAGGCGTCCAGGATCAGCGAGTTGCCCGTGGAGGCGGCGTTGCGCTTGCTGCCGCGGCGGATAGTGATGGTGTGCTCGCCGGCGCTGAGGGTGCTGCTGGTGAACACGGTGCGGGCCGAGCGGTTGGTGGCGCTGTAGCGGTCGACGGAGGCGACGAGCACGCCGTCGATCAGGACCTCGTTGATGCCGGAGGTCGGGGTGATCCGGCTCACCCAGCTGACCTTCGTGCCCTGGAAGCGGAGGGTCGCCGAGGCCGTGGAGGTGCTGGAGTACGAGATGCTGCCGCCGCTGTCGGCGGTGCTCGAGAGCGTCGCCCAGGTGCCGACGGTCGCGATGACGGCGGCACCGTTCTGGTACGTCCCCGCCGCCGGCAGCGTCGAGGTCGGGGTGGGCGTGGAAGTGGCCGTCGGGGTCTCGGTCGGAGTGGGAGTGTCGGTGGGCGTCGGCGTGTCCGTCGGTGTGGGCGTGCTGGTCGGCGACGCCGTCGCGGTGGGAGTGGGGGTCGACGTGGAGACGGTCCCGGCGGTCACGACGAAGGCGTCGAGGATCAGCGTGTACCCGGTGGACGCCGGGTTGCGCGTCGTCCCGCGGCGGATCGTGACCGTGTGGGTGCCGGCGGCGATCGGCCCGCTCGTCCAGACCGTCTGACCCGAGCGGGTCGTGGGGCTGTAGCGGTCGACGGTGGCGACGAGGACGCCGTCGAGCAGCACCTCGTTGATGCCGGAGGTCGCCGTCATCCGGCTCACCCAGCTGACGCCCGTGCCCGAGAAGCGGAAGCTCGCGGACGCTCCGGCCGAGCTGGAGTAGCTGATGCTCCCGCCGCTGTCGGCGGAGGAGGAGATCGTGCTCCAGGTGCCCGCGGTCGTGATGAGCGGGGAGTAGTTCTGGTACGTGCCCTCGCCGGGGATCGACGAGGCGGGCTCGTCGGGCAGCGGAACGACCGGCTGCTCCGCGAGCCAGCGGTCGAACGTGTCGAGCATGTCCTTGTTCGTCAGGCTCGGCACGTTGTGGCCGTTCGGAGCGCCGTCGGTGGGCGTGTAGAGGACCGCCGCCTCCTTCGCGACGGGCTTCGCGAGCGCGACCCAGGCCCCTCCGTGCACGGCGATCGGGACGAGGACGTCCTCCGTCGAGCCGGTCGCGCGGATCCGCGCCCCCGCCCACGAGGCCTGCGGCAGCAGCGCGGGGTCGGTCGCCGGGATCGTCGAGGGGTCGTTGTCGTAGTCCGGCAGGACCCGCTCCGGGTCGCGGCGGGCCATGTCGCCCATGTCGTAGACGCCGGCCGCGTGGTACGCGCCGCGGATCTCGGGGACCAGCTTGTTACCGTACGCCCAGCAGAGCAGTGCGCCACCGCCGGAGTTCGAGCGGAGGAAGCTCGCGCCGATGCGCCACGTCTTCTGGAACCAGGCGACCGCGTCCACCTGCATGGCGACGGCCCGCTTGTTCGTGTAGATGCTGCCGCCGTAGTTGGGGCAGATCGAGATGACGCCCTTGTCGACGGCCTGGTCGGCGCTGTACTGGTAGGCGCCGGACAGGGCCGCGTAGGTGCTCCCGTTGGCGTGGTAGTACCAGTAGACGACCCGGCCGATCCGCTGCGAGGGGACCGCGGTGTGCGGGACGAAGAGCCGCGCGCGGTCGGTGCCGATCATCACGTCGATGATCTGGTACGGCTTCTTCCCCACGCGCGAGATCGCCGTGTCGCTGCGCCCGAGCTCGCCCGGCAGCGGCGGGATCACGCTGTAGTCGGGCGCCGCGGACGCGGTCATCGCGTAGGCGAAGGCGGATCCGACGCCGAGGGCGGCTCCGGTGAGGACGAGACGGCGGCTGTGGCGCGCAGGAGAGGACATGGGATCCCGACGTGGAGAGGGCTGCTCGGTCGGCGGAGCCTGACCGGAAGGTGTGAGGGGGGGTGCTGCGGTCCGGATCGGACCACCGTGGAGGGGGCGCGGTGCGGTCCTTCGGGGGACCGTGCGGGCGGGCAGGCGCGAGTGCATCCTCCCGCGTCCGCCGCGCGACCACCAGACCCGCTTCAGGGACACCCGCGGCGGCGCTCCCACCTGGCGTCGAGCGGCGGGGGTACGCGGAGGAGGTCCTGGTGAGAGCGCTATCTCGCGCCACTGCTCTGGAGATGCCCGCCACGGGAGCGGAACCGCATCGCCCCGACAACGGATCACACCGGCCGCACCGGGCCGACGCGGATCCGGGCGTCTCACGGCCGCTCCGACAGCCATGCGCACGTCAACACGCCCGCCGGGGCACCCTGGTGAGGGCCCGAACCCTGTGCGCGGGCTGAGCGATGGTTCAGCACACCCTGTCCCCATTCTGAGTGCCCACCGGATCGGGGGCCCGTCGTCTGCCGCCCCTGTCCCGTCTCAGGGGGACAAGGCCCCTCCGAGCCGCGACCTATCGTGATCCCGCTCCACCCGGAAGGCCCGGCGAGGCGCTCCGGGGGGAGGTCGATCCGTGTCGAACGCGCATGCCCGACCGAGCCACGACCGCTCGATCGCCCTCGGCCTCGTCCTGCTCCTGCTCGCCGCGGTCCTCGTGGTCCTGCCGGCGACGAGGGCCGCGGCGGCCACGGTGCTCCTCCAGGAGGGGTTCGGCGGCACGTCCGTCCCGGATCCGGCGTGGCAGGCCCTCGACGGTGGCTGCCTCTCGCGAGCGACGGCCGCGCCCCCGACCGGATCGTCGAACCTCGGCGTCTGCGCCAACCGGATCCAGGCGCCCGCCACCGGGACGACGCCGGGATTCCTCCAGCTCACCGACAACCGGACCAACCTCAAGGGGGGCGCGGTCTTCAACCGTCCGATCCCCTCCGTCGCGGGCCTGGACGTGCAGTTCGACCAGTACCAGTACCAGTCCGTCGCCTCCCTGCAGGGTGCCGACGGGATCGCGTTCTTCCTGACCGACGGCTCCCGGAACCTCACCGCGGCCGGCGCCCCCGGAGGATCACTGGGATACGGGCAGTCGAGCACCACCGACGGGGTCAACGGCGGCTACCTCGGCATCGGCCTCGACGTCTACGGCAACTTCTCGAGCACGGACGGGGGCCTCGGCGGCACCGGATGCGCCGGCTCCCCTGCACCGCCGGGCCGGTTCGGCGGCCGGATCGTGGCGCGCGGTCCCGGGCAGGACAGGACCGGCTACTGCTACATCCAGGGCAACAACGTCCCGAACGGTCTCGCCGGGCTCCGTCCCCTCGTCAACGTCGGCACCCCGACCGCGCCGGACGCGACGACCGGCCGCACCATCCGCGTGACCGTGTCGCCGGCATCGCCGCCCGTCGTGACCGTCTACTACGGCGCCCGAGCGGGACTGGCCGCCGCCGACCTGACGCAGGCGATGCAGTTCACGATGCCGACGACCGCTCCGTCGACCTACAAGCTCGGCTTCACGGCCTCGACCGGCGGCTCGAGCGACACCCACCTGATCCGGAACGTCTCCGTCTCGTCCGTCAACACGCTCGACGACATCACCCTCGTCAAGCAGATCGACCGCACCACCGCGCAGCCCTCCGCCTACACCGAGGGCGCTGCGATCCCCTACCAGTTCGTCGTGACGAACGGCTCGATCAAGGCGTCCCTCAGCGGGATCGTCGTCACCGACCCGAAGGTCGCGACGATCACCTGCGCGGCCACGACGCTCGCTCCGCTCGCCTCCACGACCTGCACGGGATCCCATACGGTCACGGCAGCGGAGGCGGTCGCCGGCTCCCTCGTCAACACGGCGACGGCCTCGGCGACGCGGACGGCGTCCGGCGAGACGACGACCACCGTCACCAGCCGGACCGCCACCGTCACCGCGCCCATCGCCACCCCCGCTCCCTCCCTCTCGCTCACCAAGACCGCCCTGCTCACCGACACGAACGGCAACGCCCAGGCCGACGCCGGCGAGCAGATCCGCTACTCCTTCCTCGCCCTCAACTCCGGCAACGTCACGCTGCAGACGGTCGCCGTCGCCGACCCGAAGGTCACCGGCATCACACCCGCCTCGACCCAGCTCGCACCCGGAGCGAGCGCGACCTTCACCTCGGCGCCGTACACGGTGCTGCAGACCGACATCGACAAGGGCACGGCGGTCACCAACACGGCCACGGTCAGCGGGCGCACGCTCGCGGCCTCGCCCGTGGCGGTCTCCGCCTCCTCCACCGCGATCACGCCGATCCGCTACGCGCCCTCGATCTCGCTGGCCAAGACCGGCACGCTCCCGGCCGGGGCCGCGACCGGCGCGACCCTCTCGTACAGCTTCACCGCGGCCAACACCGGCAACACGGCGCTCACCTCCGTCGCGATCAGCGACCCCAAGAGCGGGCTCTCCGCGCTCGCCTACTCCTGGCCGGGAACCGCCGGACGCCTCGAGATCGGCCAGTCGGTCACCGCGACCGCCTCGTACACGCTCACGCAGGCCGACGTCGACGCGGGCCAGGTCCTCAACACCGCCACCGCGACCGGCACCCCTCCGACCGGCGCCGCCGTCACGGCCACCGCCTCGCGGACGGTGACGATCGCCCGCACGAACGACCTCGCCCTCGTCAAGACCGCGAACCCCGCCTTCATCAGCGCCGCCGGCACCGTGGTGACCTACACCTTCCGCGCGACCAACACCGGCAGCACCACCCTCACCGCGGTCGCGATCAGCGACCCCAAGAGCGGGCTCTCCGCTCTCACCTACTCCTGGCCGGGCACTTCCGGACGACTGCTGCCCGGCCAGGTCGTCACCGCGACCGCCGCCTACACGACCACCGCCGCCGACGTCACCGCCGGCACGATCGCCAACACCGCCACGGCGACGGCGACCGGCCCGACCAGCGGGGCCTTCACCCGCACGGCCTCGGTGAGCATCTCGGTGATCCCCGATCCGGCCGCCGACGCCGCGACGGTCGTGCAGGGCGGCTCGGTCGTGATCGACGTGCTCGCGAACGACGGGCCCGCCGCGACCGGCGCGACCTTCTCGCGCGCTCAGCTCTCGGCGACGCCGAAGGCGATCGGAGGCGCGGCGGCACCCGCCCCCGCCACTCCCGTGCAGGGAGCCGTGTCCTGCGTCGCGAGCGGAGCGACCCGCGGCCAGTGCACCTACCGCCCGATCGCCGCCTTCGTCGGCACCGACGTCTTCGACTACTCCCTCTCGGGCCAGTACGGCACCTGGAACGTGCGGGTCACGGTCACCGTCACAGCGCTCAACCGCGCGCCGGTCGCCCGGCCCGACCGCGTGGTCGCGACCACCGGCGGCCCCGTCGTCACCGTCGCTCCGCTCGCGAACGACACCGACGAGGACGCGGGCACGACCCTCTCCCTGGCCGGGACGAGCGTCCCTGCCGGGCTGCGCGGCAGCTTCTCCTGCTCCGGATCCACGTGCACCTACACTCCCGCGGCCGACGGCTGGACCGGCAGCGCGACGATCGCGTACACCGTCTCGGACGGGGCGCTCACGGCGGGCAGCACGATCACGGTCTGGGTCGATCCGGCGCCGCTCGTCCGGCGGGGATTCTCCGGCACCGGCACCACGAGCGGAGCGGTCGGGCTCGGCGCCTGGACCGGTTCCTCCGTGGTCGCGACGCCCGTCGCGAGCTGCACGGCCGGTCGGCCGAGCACCCTCGTGAGCTGGTCGGCCGCCGCCGGAGCGACCGGGTGGACCCTGGAGCGCCGCCTCGCCGGGACGACGCCCGGACCGTGGACCGTGATCGCGGCACCCGCCGCCTCCGCGACGAGCTTCACGGACGACCGGGTCGGCGAGGGCCGCAGCTACCAGTGGCGGGTCCGCCCGGATCTGCAGCGCTGGCTCGGAGTCGCCTCCGCCGCCTCGACCGCCGTCGCCCAGCCGGCCGTCACCACCGCCGGAGGCTGCTGATGCCTCCCCCTCGACACCCCTCTCGTCCTGCACGTGTCCTCGTGAGGGAGACCACGCCCGCACCGGGCACCACCCACCAGAAAGGAACGGTCGCCATGACCACCACAGCACCCACCCGTCGCAGCCCCTGGAAGAAGATCGCCCTCACCGGCGGCGTCCTCCTCGCCGCGGGAGCCCTCGCCGGCGCCGGCGCGTTCGCCGTGTTCACCGACTCCGGGACCGCCGTCGGCAACGTCGACGCCGGCCAGACCGACATCGCGGTCACCGGAGCGTTCACCGTCGCGAACATCGCGCCCGGCGACACCGTCCAGCGCCCGATCAAGCTCGTCCTGCCGAACGCGACCAACGACGGCGACCTCGTCTCGTCGGTCCGGTTCTACCAGGACGTCACCAACGACGTCGTCGGCTCGGACACCACCGACCCGGGCCGCGTCGGCGCCTCCCTCGTCACCGGCGAGAACGGCCTCGACTACCGCCTGCTGACCTGCTCGACCGCCTGGGTCCCCGCCGCCGCTCCCGCGGAGGCCGGCCCCTACACCTGCGCGGGCACGCAGACCGTCACCGGCACCGGCAAGCTCTCGACCATCGGCGGAGTCGCCAACGCGGCGAACTTCACCCCGGCGAACTTCGGCATCACCCCCACCGCGACCGGGACCTTCCCCTCGGACGCCGGTGACGTGACGCTGAACACGCTGATCGAGCTCGTCCTGCCGACCGCGGCCGACAACGCCTACGAGAACGCCTCCGCCACGGTCACCTTCACCGCCGCCGCGATCCAGCGCGCCGGCATCCAGAAGTAGACCGTCCCCCACCGCCTCCGCCCTGCCCGGCCGCCGCCGGCGCGGGGCGGAGGCATCCCCCTTCTCCCGGAGTCGTCCCCATGCCACACGCCCGCGCGCTCGTCGCCGTCCTCGCGGCGGTGCTCCTCGCCCCTGCGGCGAGCGCCGAGCCCGTCGGAGTGCTCGACGTGCGCGAGCTCTCGGCACCCGGGTCCCTCACCGACCTCGCTCCGGGCGACCGCGCCGAGTGGGCGGTCGAGGCGACCAGCACCCGCCTGTCGCCGGAGGGGGTCTCCGTGGCCTTCGCGGTCGACGGAGGGACGCTGGCTCAGGACCCGCGCGACGGCCTCCAGCTGTCCGTCGAGCTCTGCGACTCGGCGTTCACCGTCGCCGAGGTCGTCGACGGCGCTCGCACGGTCGAGCGCTACCTCTGCCCCGGTGACGCGGTGCCGCTCGGATCCGGACCCGCGGCGACGCTCGGACGGCTCGACGGCGTGCGTCCGCTCGAGCCCGGGTCCACCGTGGGCGTGCGCGTCCGCGTCCGGTTCCCGGAGTCGGCCGGCAACGGGTCCGAGCTCGCGGCGGCGTCGCTGCGGGTGCTC
The DNA here is from genome assembly GCF_002932755.1 of Rathayibacter sp. AY1B6. Lineage (NCBI taxonomy): Bacteria > Bacillati > Actinomycetota > Actinomycetes > Micrococcales > Microbacteriaceae > Rathayibacter > Rathayibacter sp. AY1B6. The sequence continues at coordinate 142,925 of NZ_PSWL01000004.1, read as the reverse complement.
GTGGGCACGACGGAGGAGGATCCCTCCGCGGCGCCCGGCCCCGGCTCCTTCCCGGGTGCGGCGGGCGGCGGGCTGGCCGTCACCGGCCGCGACCTGGGTGCTGCGCTCCTGGGCGGGATGCTCGCCCTCGGCTCGGGCGTCCTGCTCGCCGCGGCCGCGCGCCGTCGTCACCGGAGGGAGCAGGCGTGAAGGCCCTCCGCGCTCTCCTCGGCGGCCTGGTCACGATCGTGGCCGTCGCAGGCATCACCGTCTTCGTCCTCTCCGCCCTCGGTCTCGTGCGGCTCGTTCCGGTGCTGTCGAATTCGATGGCACCCGGGATGCCGGTCGGCTCCCTCGCCGTCACTCTGCCCGTCGACCAGGCCGGGATCCGCGCCGGCGACGTCATCGTCTTCACCGACCCCGACGATCTGGGCCGCCGCGTCATCCACCGCGTCACCTTCGTCTACTCCGAGGAGGAGGCGGCCGCCCTCCGTGGCCGCGAGCCCGGCCAGCTGGCGCTCACCACCAAGGGCGACAACAACGAGTCGGCCGACCCGTGGATCGTGACGATCGCGGACGAGCGGATCTGGCGCGAGAGCTCGGTGGTGCCGCTGCTGGGCTGGCCGAGCATCGGCCTCGCCCACCCGGAGGCGCGGTTCGCGCTCTTCGCCGCGGGCGGCGCGGTCGTCGTGGGCGCGCTCCTGATCGCCATCTGGCGCCGCCCCGCGGAGGTCGCCCCGTGAGCGGCGCGCACCGCTCCACCGACGGGACGCCGCCCCCGGAGCCGCAGCGTCCTCCGGTCGAGCACGGCCGGCACAGCGCACGCCCCACCGGCCGCGACCGCGGAGCGCCGCGCCACTCCCCCGACGTCCGCCGCCGCGTGGTCTCGCGCGCCGGTCTCACGGGCATCATCGCCGGCGCGCTCGTCCTCGGCGCCGCCGCCACTGCGACCGCCGTGTTCCTCGACCGCGCCTCCGTGAGCGCACGGGTCGCCTCCGGCACCGTCATCGCGAGTCTCTCCGGTACCGGAGCGACCACCGTGCCGGTCCCCGTCGCGGGCCTCGTCCCCGGCGGCACGGCCCGGCGCCTCCTCGACCTGACCAACGCCGGCACCCTGCCGATGTCGGCCCTCCAGCTGCAGACCACGACCGGCACCGACCTCTCGGACGGCCTGCATCTCGTGATCGAGCGCTGCACGCAGTCCTGGTCGGCCGATGCCGCGACCTGCCCCGGCACGGTCACCACCGTCTCGGCCGACCGGCCCGCCACCTCCCGGCTCGACCTGCCCGGCTCCCCCGCCCTCGCCGTCGGCGCGACCGACCACCTCCGCCTGACCGTGCGCCTGTCGGACTCGTCCCCGTCCGCCGCGCAGAGCACCTCCGCGACGCTGACCGTCACCGTCGTGGGCGTGCAGCGGCCGGGCCGCCAGCTGTAGGGCACGGTCGGCTCACTCGGCGGCGGCGAGTCCGACGGAGTCGCACAGCGCGTCCGCGTCGCTCGCCTCACCGGGCAGCACCACCGCCAGGCCGTCACCCTGACGGCAGGCCACCAGCGGCGGGACGGGCCTGCGCACCCCCCGCTCCGCAGCCGCGTTCGCCGCGGCGCGGTCGAGCTCGAAGCCGCCGTCCTCCCAGACGCCGGCGCAGAGACCGACCGCGGTCTCCGCCGACAGGGGCGCACCCTCCTCCAGGGGCTGCCCGTCCTGGTCGAGGAGGGACTCGGACACCTCCCCCACCAGGCCGGTGTCCACCGGTCCTCCAGCGCCTCGGGCACCCGCCTCGAGGGAGGCGGTCGGGTAGCAGCGCGCCCCGATCTGCGTGAGTGCAGGGGGAGTGAGCACCGCGGCACCCGCTGCGAGGAGCACGCCCCCGGCGAGGGCACCGGTCACCGCGACCACGGTGCGGCGACGACGGATCGCTCGGCGGTCGTTCCGCATTCTCCCGAGCACACGCTCTCGGACGAGCAGCGCGCGATCGCGTCCGGGGTAGTCGTCCGTGTTCACAGGGCACCTCTCACGTAGTCGTCGTCCCGGATCCTCCGGCGGAGGCGGGAGAGTCTGTTGCGGACCACCGAGGTGGTCACGTCCAGTTCGGCGGCGGCCTCGTCGTAGCCGAGTCCGCGCTCGAGGCATGCCGCGTAGATCCTCCGGTCGAGCTCGGGGAGCGCGGCGACGACCGCATCGACCGATCGGAGCAGCGCGGCCACCTCCGCCGCTCGCTCCGGCCCGTCGACGGTGGGCCCGTCGAGCACGTCGGCCCCGCTCGCGAGCGGCCTCCGAGAGCCTGCTCGGTTCTCGTTCATGGTCAGGTTCCGTGCGGTCACCATCAGCCACGGCAGAAGCGAGTCGCCCGCGATCCTCACCAGGTCGCGCTTTCTCCAGAGCACGATGAACGCCTCCTGCACCACGTCGTCGACGGCCGAGGCATCCGTCACCCGGCTGCCCACCAGCCGGAACACCGCCGGCGCGTGGCGGTCGTACAGCGCCCGCATCGCGGCCTCACCTCCGCTGCCGGCGAGCCGTCGGAGCAGCTCCCGATCCTCGACCTCGTCCGTCATGTGCGCCCGTCCTGCTCCCCCGTGCCCTGCCCGGCTCGGTCCGCCGGCGGCCGGTCGGCGATTCACCCTGCCGCGGCCCTCACGGAGAAGTCTCCGGAGGCGAGGATTCGTCTCGAAACAGTTGCAGGACATGACGATATGTCGGATGCTGGCTGCGGGTCCCGCCGACCCGACATCATCCGACACTCTTCAGACGGGACCATTCATGCCGATCATCACCCGACGCTTCCCCCTCACCGCCCGCGGCAGCTTCTCGCTCGTCGCCGGAGCGGTGTTCTGCATCGCTGCAGCATCTCCCGACTCCGCCAGGCTTCCCGAGGACTGCTCGATGCTGGTCGAGACCGGGCAGACGGTCTGTGTGGACCGCGGGGAGGACCTCGACGCCGCCGTACTCGCCCGGACCGGTCGCGTGGTCGTCGAGACCTCGCTCGACGACCCCTCGACGTCGAAGGCCGCGACGTCGCCGCTGAGCCTCGCCGACTCCCAGTACGTCCTCGGGTACGTCTACGACGACATCGACTTCGGAGGCGACAGCTTCAGGTTCACGACCTGGGATTCTGCGCTCTGCAGCCCCGGCAAGCGCTACGGGACAAGCTCGCTCCGTTCCATCGGATGGAACGACCGTTTGAGCTCGTTCTCCGGTCGCAACGGCTGCCTCGGCACGATCTTCATGGACGACGACTACTCGGGAGGCTCGTTCGGGCCGGTCGGAAGCGCCGCCTGGGTCGGTGATTCCTTCAACGACAAGGCGTCGTCGATCCAGTGGGCGCGCTGACGCAGCGCTGAGGTGCCCGAGACGGTCGGCGACACGCCGGAGCGTGCGACCATCTCGGGCACCTCAGCGCGGGGGCGCCGGCGGGGCTACTCCCAGAAGCCCCGGTGCGCGCTGGAGGCCTCCTCCTCGAGGTGCGGGCCCGAGACGACGATGGAGCGCTGACCGCGGGCGAACACCTCGCGGCACGGGAGCGAGAAGGTCGGGTTCTCGGGGTGGTCGCCCGTGAGCTCCAGGAGGCGGTGCTCGGAGAGGGCGTAGACCACGCGGTCCACGCCGGTCCAGTAGACGGCGCCCGAGCACATCGCGCAGGGCTCCGCGCTCGTGTAGAGGGTGCTGCCCGACATCCCCTCGGCCCCGAGCTCGCGGTACGCGGCGGCGACCGCGCGCAGCTCGGCGTGCTGCGTGGGATCGCCCTCCGGCGGGAGGGAGTTGTTGCCGGCCTCGGCGACGACGCGGCCGGCGGCGTCGACCACCAGGGCCGCGAAGGGGTGCCTGCCCTCGGCGCGGGAGCGCTCGGCGGCGGAGATGCTCCGGCGCAGGAACGCGAGGTCGTCGGTGCTGAGCTCGGTCATCGTGTCCTCCGCCTGTGTACAAACCGTCGATCCGACGTCGAGGGGGAGCATACGGTCACGGAAGTCCTCCGCCGAGGTGCCCGGGACGGTCGTCGACACCCCCCAGCGGACAGCTATCCCGGGCACGTCAGCGCCCACTACTCGCGCAGGGCCTCCACGGCCTCGTGGAAGCTCGTCACGTCCGCCCGCACCCCGTCCGGCCCCAGCACCGTCCAGGTCGTGCCTGTGCGGATCAACACGCCCAGCTCCTCGGCGGGCCGACGGCGGGTGCGTCGCAGCTCGAGCACGAAGACTCCGGGACGCGCCTCTCTGATCTCGGGAGTGCGCCGGTCGGGCAGCATCACGAGTCCTCCCCGAGGGTCAGCGGTAGACGCTCCACTCCTTCTTCACGATCCGGCGCTCCTCGCCGTCGACCGCGACGATCCACTCGCCGTCCTTCTTGGCCACGACCCGTCCGCGCAGGTACTGCGGCTCCCAGCCGTCGGCCTTGTTGACCCACTTCACGAATCGCGCGAACCGCCCCGGTGCCACGTCGTCTCTGGACATCTCCCGACTCCCCTCGTCGTCACCGGCACGACCATCGACCTCCGTCAGGAGAGCACCTCGCCCAGCGCGAGGAGGACCTCTCCTGTGAGGTCTCGAAGCCGGTACACCGACGGTAGAACGTGCTGCTGATAGTGGACGAGACCGTTGACTGATCGACGATCGTCTGGCAAAGGGTCAGGAGTCGAACAGCACGTGCGGCCGTCCGGCGTCGACGATCACGCGAGCGCGCACACCGTAGACGTCCCCGATCAGCGCCGGAGTGAGCACCTCCGCCGGGGTGCCGCCCGCCACCACGCACCCCTCGCGCAGCACCAGCAGCGCGTCGCAGAAGAGGGCCGCGAGGTTGAGGTCGTGCAGCGCCACGACCGTGGTCACCGGCAGCGCCCGCACCAGGGCCAGCAGCTCCAGCTGATGGCGGATGTCGAGGTGGTTGGTCGGCTCGTCCAGCAGCAGCTCGCGCGGCTCCTGCGCGAGCGCCCGGGCGATGTGCGCGCGCTGCCGCTCGCCGCCCGAGAGGGTGTGCCAGAGGTGGTCGGCCTTCGCCTCGAGGCCGACCTGCTCGAGGGCGCGGTCGATCGCGCGCAGGTCCTCGGCCGTGTCTGCGCCCAGGAGGGAGCGGTGCGGGGTGCGCCCGAGCCGGACGACGTCGCGGACGGGGAGGTCCGCCTCCGTCTCGGCCTGCTGCGTCACCGTGGCCACGGCCCGGGCGACCTCGCGGCGGCGGAGCGAGCGGAGCGGCGCGCCGTCGAGGGTGACGACGCCGGCGTCCGGAGCCGCGGTGCCCTGCAGCAGCCGCAGCAGCGACGACTTGCCCGAGCCGTTGGGCCCGAGCAGTCCGACGGTCGAGCCGGGAGCGGGGCTGAGCGAGACGCCGTCGACCACCAGGCGGCCGCCCCGGCGCCACGAGACCCGGTCGGCCTCGAGCGTCACGAGCGGCCTCTCCGCCGCAGGAGCAGCAGCATGAACACCGGCACGCCGACGAGTGCCGTGCCGACCCCCACCGGCAGCGGAGTCGGCGCGAACGCCACCCGCGACCCGGCGTCGACCCACACCAGGAACACCGCGCCGAGCAGGATCGTCGCCGGGATCACCCGCGAGTGCCGCTGCCCGAACACGAGTCGCGCGGCGTGCGGCAGCACCAGCCCCACGAAGCCGATCGCGCCGGCGATGCTCACCAGGGTCGCCGTCAGCAGGGCCGTCACCACCAGCAGGAGGAGGCGGGTACGGCCCACGTGCACGCCGAGCGACGCGGCCACGTCCTCCCCGAAGGCGAACGCGTCGAGCGTCCGGGCTGCGGCGAGGCAGACCACGGAGCCGAGCAGCACGACTCCTCCACTCAGCGCCACGTCGTCCCAGCGCATGCCCTCGAGGGAGCCGAGCAGCCAGAACATCACGCCGCGCGTCTCGTCCGAGTCGGCGAGCGCGAACACGATCAGCGAGGTCAGCGCCGAGAACAGCTGCGTGCTCGCCACCCCCGCCAGGATCACGCCCGAGGTGCCGCCCGCCGAGAACCGCGTGAGCAGCAGCACGAAGGCGAAGGCGACGAGCGCGCCGACGAAGGCGCCTCCGGAGAGCCCGACCACTCCTCCGCCGACCCCGAGCACGCCGACGAGCACAGCACCCGTGGACGCGCCGGAGGAGACGCCCAGCACGAACGGGTCGGCGAGCGGATTCCGCAGCAGCGACTGCAGGATCACTCCGCACACGCCGAGCCCCGCCCCGCACGCCGCGGCCACCAGCGCGCGCGGGAGACGCTCCTGCCAGACGATCGCGTCCTCGGCCGCACGCACAGGAACGGAGGCGAGCCCGAGGTGGTTGAGGAGGATGTCGCGGACGTTCACGAGCGAGACGTCGGCCGGGCCGAGCGTCACCGCGACGCCGACCGAGAGCGCCAGCGCGAGCAGCCCGCCGAGGACCAGCGCCGCGGCGACCAGACCCCGCGGCACACGGCGGACGAGGACCGTGCTCAGAGCGAGGCCCCGTTCTCGTCCCACCAGGCGCGGATCTTCTCGAGGCCGTCGACGAAGCGGATCGACGGGTTCAGCTCGGCGCCGTGCAGCGAGATGAAGCGGCCGTCCTGCACCGCGGGCAGGCTGCTGGTCAGCGGGTCCGAGCGGAGGAACGCGGTCTTGTCGTCGAGCCGGTCGCCGGGGAAGCGGTCGCGCTGCAGGTCGCCGAGGACCAGCACGTCCGGGTCGGCCGCGACGACGCTCTCCCAGCCCACGGCCGCCCAGTCGTCGGTCCGGTCGGCGAAGACGTTGGTCATGCCGGTCGTGGTGCCCAGCATCGAGGCGAAGTTGTAGCCGCCGGCCATGTAGGGCGTCCTGGTGTCCGCGAACCAGAAGGCGACGCTCCGGCCGCCGAAGTCGACTCCCTCCGTGGCGACCGCGGCGCGCGCCTGCAGCTGCGCGACCAGGGCGTCGCCGCGCTCCTGCACGTCGAACACCTCGGCGAGCTCGTGGATCTCCTGGTAGAGGTCGTCGACGGTCAGCGGGACGGTGCGCGTGCCGCTCCCGCCGTTGACGCTCTCTCCGCCGTCGCAGTCGGTGGGAGAGAGGTAGGAGCCGATGCCCGTCTCGGCGAGGCGCTCGCGCGAGGCGACCCCCTCGGGGGCGTAGTGGCGGCCGAAGGAGGCGGTGACGAAGTCGGGGTCGGCGCCGAGCAGCACCTCGTAGGTGGGCGCGTTGTCGGCCAGGCGCGGCACGCTCTCGTTCGCGGTGGCGAGGGTCTCGAGCACCGGGTCGGTCCAGGAGGCGGTGCCGACCATCCGGTCCTCCAGGCCGAGCGAGAGCAGGATCTCGGTCGAGTCCTGATCGAGGGAGACGACCCGCTGCGGAGGGGCGGTGACGGTGGTGCTCGTGCCGCAGTTCTCGACGGTCAGCGGGTAGGAGGTCGTGCCCTCCCCCGCGGCAGCCGTGCTCTCGGGCTCGATCTGCTCCGAGGCGCCGCAGCCGGTGAGGGCGAGCAGGGTCACGGCGGCGAGGGCGAGGGCGGCGGGGCGCCGGCGGTGCGTGGACATGGATCTCCCGTGGTTCGTGGGGCGTCGTTCGTCGGCGGGCAGCACCCCGGTGCGGCGCGGAGCCTCCGGGGTGGCGCGGAGCCTCCGGGGTGGCGCGGAGCCCGGGTAAGCATAGCCTTACCTCACCTCGACCCGTCCGGTCGCGCCAGTCGATCCGCGCCACGCGCCCTCGGCCCGACCGCCGGCGACTCCGCAGACGTCGCCGTGGGCGCGCGCGTGCACGGCGACGTCCGGGTTCTCGCCGCGCTCGGAGAACCCCGAACGGACGAGTAAGCGGACACCTGTCGCGCACCTCGCCTCCGCAGCCCCCAACCGGGTGGACAGCACCCCGGACACGGTTCCCCTGGGGGCGAGAGAGCGCGATCCTGGACACCGACGATCGCCGGCACCCGCCCCACCGCCCGCCGACCGTCACGGAAGGATCCTGTTGCCCCGCCACTCCGCCCGCACCGCCCCCTCCGGCCGGTCCGCGCTGGTGCGCAAGGCCGACGCCTCCGGCTACCGGCCCGAGATCGAGGGACTGCGCGCCGTCGCGTCCCTCCTGGTCGCGACCTTCCACATCTGGCTGGGCCGCGTCTCCGGAGGCGTCGACGTCTTCTTCGTGGTCGCCGGGTTCCTCACCACCCTCACCCTCCTCGGCCAGATCCGCCGGTTCGGACGCGTCCGTCCGATCGCCTTCCTCCGGAGGCTCGCCTCGCGGCTCTTCCCGGCGGCCGCGGTGGTGCTGGTCGTCGTCGCGGCGCTCGCTCCGCTCCTCCTGCGCCCCTCGCAGCTGCTGCAGACCTTCACCGAGGTGCTCGCCTCGACGTTCTCCGTCGAGAACGTCGCGCTCGCGCGGGCCGGAGTGGACTACCTCGCGCAGGACGACTTCCACTCGCCGGTGCAGAACCTCTGGGCGATGTCGGTGCAGGGGCAGTTCTACCTGATCTGGCTCGCCCTGGTGCTCGTCGCGACCCTCGCCGCCGTGCTGCTGCGGCGCCGCGCGCACCTGCCGCGGTTCCTGCTGGCGCTCGTCGCGGCGCTCACCGTCCTCTCGTTCGCGTTCTCCGTCGTTCTGGTCGGGATCGACCAGCCGACCGCTTACTACAGCACCCTCGCCCGGTCGTGGGAGTTCGGGCTCGGCTCGCTCGCGGCCCTCGTGCTCCCGGGCCTGTCGATCCCGGCGGCCCTGAGGACGGTCGCCGGCTGGCTGGGGCTGATCGGAGTCGTCTCCTGCGGATTCGTGCTCCAGGTCTCGAGCGCGTTCCCGGGCGCCGCGGCGCTCTGGCCGACCCTCTCGGCGGTGCTCGTCCTCGTCGCCGGGACCGGCCCCGCCCCGGAGCGCGGAGTCGGCCGGCTGCTGGCCCTGCGCCCGCTCGTGCGGCTGGGCGGCCTGAGCTACGGGCTCTATCTCTGGCACTGGCCGCTCCTGGTCTTCTGGCGTGAGAGCACCGGCGAGGACCCGACCGCGTCGACCGGCGTGGGCATCATCGCGGCGGCGGTCCTCCTCGCCGCCGCCTCGAAGCGCTTCCTCGAGGACCCCCTCCACCGCCGCGCCCCCGCCGAGCACCCGCACCGCCTCCGCGCGCTCGCCCCGGCGGCCCTGCTGGCCGTCGCCGCCCTGGTCGGGGTGACGGGCCTCACCGGCACGAACGCCGCGATCGCCGCCGACCTCACCCGCGCGCACGCACTCCCCGTCTCGACCGAGGGCTGCGTGGGAGCCGCGGCGCTCGCGAACTCCTGCCCGGACTCCTGGACCACGAGCCTGCCCGCCGTCGACGCCTCGGAGGACGGCTCCGTGCTGAACACCGACGAGTGCAGCACCGGCAACTCCGGCACCGAGCTCAAGGAGTGCCGCTTCGGCGATCCGGCCGGCCTTCGCGTGCTGCTCATCGGCAACTCGCACGCGGCGTCCTTCTTCCCGGCGCTGCGCGGCGTGGCGGAGGAGCGCGGCTGGGATCTGCACACCTACTACAAGACGGGCTGCGTCTTCTCGACCGCCGAGCGGCGCGACGACTCCGCCTCCGCCCGCCGCTCCTGCGACGTCTGGAACGAGAAGCTGCAGGGGGAGCTCGCGGGCCAGGACCCGTATGCGCTCGTGGTCACGGCCTACTCCGCGAAGAAGTCCGTGTTCGTCGACGCGTCCGGCACCCCCGACGAGCAGGCCGGGATCGACGGGTTCCACGAGTCGTGGGCGCCGCTGATCGCCCGCGGATCCACGGTGGTCGCGATCCGCGACAATCCGGTGCTGCCCTCGCTCGCCCTGCTGGCCTGCGCCGAGAAGCCGGGCTCCGCGGACGACTGCAGCGTGCCTCTCGACGAGGCCTTCGCCGACCGCGAGCTGATGGCCGCGGCGGCCGAGGGCTGGCCCGGTGCGGCCACGGTCGACCTCACCCGCTGGTTCTGCGACGACCGCGGCTGCCCCCTCGTGATCGGCGGAGTGAAGGTGTACCGCGACCTCGGGCACCTCACCGAGTCGTACGCCCGGACCCTGACGCCCTACCTCGGGGAGGCGCTGGACCCGCTGGTCGGCTGAGGGCGCTCGCGCTCGCCTCCGGACGCATGCAAGACTGTTTATACGAACAGGGATCGGAGGAGCCGATGGGCCACTCTCACGGCGTTCCGGCCGGCTCCGCCGCCGCCCGGCACCGGCGTCCGCTCGTGGCCGCCTTCGTGCTGACCGCGGCGTTCACGGTCGTCGAGTTCGCGGTCGGAGTCGCGACGGGCTCGCTCGCGCTGCTCTCGGACGCCGCGCACATGGGCACCGACGTGCTGGCGCTCGGAATGTCGATCGCCGCGATCTCGCTCGCCGCCCGCCCCGCCGCGAAGGGCCGCACCTACGGCTCCTACCGCCTCGAAGTGCTGGCCGCCCTCGCCAACGGCCTGCTGCTGTTCGCGGTCGCCGCGTTCGTGATCGTCGAAGCGGTCCGCCGCTTCGCCGAGCCGCCCGCGGTGCCCGGCGGCCCCCTCCTGATCACCGCCGTCGTGGGCCTGGCGGTCAACCTCGTGAGCCTGCGCCTGCTCTCGGCCGGCGCGAAGGAGAGCATCACCCTCCGCGGGGCCTCCCTCGAGGTGCTCGGCGACGCGCTCGGCTCCATCGGAGTGATCGTCGCGGCGATCGTGCTGCTCACCACCGGCTGGGCGTGGGCGGATCCGATCGTCGGCGTGCTGATCGGGCTGCTGATCCTGCCGCGCACCTGGTCGCTGACGCGGCAGGCGCTCGGGATCCTGATGGAGTCGGCGCCCGCGCACGTCGACCTCGCCGCGCTCGAGCGCGACGTCTGCGCCGTCCCCGGCGTGCTGGCGCTGCACGACCTGCACGTGTGGACGATCACCTCCGGCATGGAGAGCGCCACCGGCCACGTGGTCGTCGCCCCCGACGCCGACTACCGGACCGCGCTCTCGCGGGTGCTCGCCGTCCTCCGCGAGCGCCACGGCATCGACCACGCGACCATCCAGTGCGAGCCCGAGGCCTTCCCGGAGACGACGCACCGCCTCTGAGCGCGGCGCCGCCGTGCGCAGGGCCGCCCGCCCGCGGGCCTGCGCCCCCGGCACGCCTGCACCCACCCCGCGCCCACGACTCTCCAGGAGTTGTCGCACTCGGCGTCGAGCGCGACAACTCCTGGCCTCTCGCGGCGCGAGATCTCCTCGTGCGACCGCTCGACGGGCAGGCGCTCCGCCCGCGCTCCGCCCGCGCTCCGCCACTCTCCGCCACTCTCCAGGAGTTGTCGCACTCGGCATCGAGCGCGACAACTCCTGGCGTCTCGACGAGGGGAGGCCCGCCCGCCCTGAGCACCTTCCGATTGTTGACGTGAACATGTACAGTCGGCCGTCAGGGCGCGTTCACGTGAACACGCCCGCATTTCAATGGCGAAAGAGAGACCGCATCAATGTCGATGTCCTTCAGAAGGGTCGCCGCGCTCGCCACGAGCGCCGCCCTGGCCACAGGCGCCCTGCTGGCGATCCCCGCCGCAGCAGCCCCCGCTCAGGCCGCGGACGCGCTCCGCATCACGCCGAACCCCGCCGCCGCCGGTGAGGCGTTCGAGGGCTGGGGCACCAGCCTCGTCTGGTTCGCGAACGCGACCGGCAACTATCCCGAGGCCCTCCGCGAGGACCTGTACCAGAAGGTCTTCGGCGACAGCGGCCTCGACCTGAACATCGCCCGCTACAACATCGGCGGCGGCAACGCCTCCGACGTGAAGGACTACCTCCGCCCGGGCGGCGCCGTCGAGGGCTGGTGGAAGCCGAACCCGGCCGGCGACGCGGCGACCTACGGCGGCACCTCCACGAAGCTCGCCGACCGCGACGCGCTCCTGGCGAAGTGGAACCCGGACGACCCCGCCTCCTACGACTGGACCGCCGACGAGACGCAGCGCTGGTGGGTGGAGAAGCTCGCGCAGGAGAAGCAGATCTCGCACTGGGAGGCGTTCTCCAACTCCGCCCCGTACTTCATGACCGAGAGCGGCTACGTCTCGGGCGGCTTCGACGCGAAGAGCGAGCAGCTGAAGCCCGCCGCCGAGGAGAAGTTCGCGAAGTACCTCGTGGAGGTCACTGAGCACATGGAGGACGAGTACGGCATCGAGTTCGACACGCTCGACCCCTTCAACGAGCCGAACACGGACTACTGGGGCACGCAGCTCTCCAACGGCGTCCCGACCGGCGGACGCCAGGAGGGCATGCACGTCGGCCCGACGCGCCAGGCGGGTCTGATCCCCGACGTCGTCGCCGCGCTGGACGCCTCGACCACCGACGCCGGACTCGCCGCGATGGACGAGACCAACCCCGACATCTTCGCCACGAACTGGGCCGCCTACTCCGCCGCCGTCCGCGCCGAGGTCGACCGGATGAACGTCCACACCTACGGGACCTCGGGCCGCCTCAAGGTCCGCGACCTCGCGAAGCAGGCCGACACCGACCTCTGGATGAGCGAGATCGAAGGCAACTGGGTCAAGGGGTTCGACCCCACCAACATGGAGAACGGCCTCGGCATCGCCGGCCGCATCAACGACGACCTGCGCGAGCTCGAGCCCGAGGCGTGGGTGCTCTGGCAGCCCGTCGAGGACTACTACAACATGCAGCAGCCCGCGCCCAAGGGCGAGAACCTCAACTGGGGCTCCGTCTACATCGACCTGGACTGCAAGCCCTACCAGGAGAACGGGACCGAGGTCTGGAAGTCGGTCCGCCGCGTCGCCGACGCCGGTGGCGACTCCACCAAGGCCCCGGTCTGCGGCGTCGAGACGAACTCGAAGTTCAACACCATCCGGAACTTCACGAAGTTCATCCACGAGGGCGACCACCTGATGCCCTCCACGGACAGCTCCTCCACCGCCGCCGTCCGCGGCGACGGCTCGGGCGCGACCGTCGTGCACGCCAACAGCACCACGGCCGACCAGACCGTCGTGCTCGACCTGTCCCGCTTCGGCACCATCGCCGACACCGCGGCGGTCACCCCCTACGTCACCACGAAGGCCTCCTCGGCCGCCGCTCCCACGAGCAACGCGCTGGTCGCGAAGACCCCGGTGGCCGTCGACCGCATCTCACGCACCGCCACGATCACCGTGCCCGCCAAGTCGGTCACGAGCTTCTCGATCGACGGAGTCTCGGGAGTCGCCGACTCCGCCCCCGCCCTGCGCGACGGCCACCGCTACCAGCTGGTCGGCACCCAGAGCGGCAAGGCGCTGACCGGCAACCCCTCGGGTGCCGCGACCACGCTCACCACGCTCGCCACCGACTCCGCCACGGCCGCCAAGCAGACCTGGACCGTCCGCGAGGTCGCCGCCGGCGACCGCGAGGCCACCCGCCGCGTCGTGCTCGTCAACGGCGACGGACGGGTGCTCGGAGCGACGACCGCCGGCACCGACCTGCGCACGCTGTCCGTCGACACGGCGAAGACGACCGCCGCGACCCGCTGGATCGTCAACACCACCGACGGCGTGAACTTCTCGCTCGTCAACGAGGCGATCGCCCAGTCGCTCGACGTGAACGGCGCCTCCAGCGCCGACGGCGCGGCGGTCGGGGTCTACACCTCCAACGGCGGAGCGAACCAGTCGTGGACCCTCCGCGACCTCGCCCCGGCCACGGGTCAGACCGTCGCGGTCCGCACCACGGCGGGCGTCGCTCCGACCCTGCCCGCGAGCATCACTCCGCAGTACTCCTGGGGAGCCGGCGCACCGCTCGCCGTCACCTGGCAGCGCCCCGCCGACTCGGCGTACGGCTCGACCGGCCGCGTCGAGGTGCCCGGCACCGCGACCGACCTCTACGGCCAGACGATCACCGTCACCGCGCTCGTCGACGTGGGCGGACTGACCGCGACCGATCCCGTGTCGGTCACGGCCGCCGCGGGCGCCTCGGTCACCGGAGTGAAGGCCTCGGCTCCGACCACGGTCCCCGCCCGCGTGGGCGCCTCGGCCAGCACCTTCCCGGTGCCGGTCGTCTGGGACTGGACGCCGCTCACCACCGCCTCCCTCGCCCAGGCCGGGCAGGTGACGGTCTCGGGAACGGCGACCGCCGACGGCGCGTCGCTCCCCGCCACGCTCACGGTGCTCGTCACCACGGGCACGCTCCGCAACTTCAACCCGGACGCCGGCATCGTCGCGACCGCGTCGTCGTCGGAGTCGGGCTACGGACCGGAGCGCACCCGCAACGGCGTCGACGGCGACAAGGGCTGGTCGAACTGGACCAACGGCACCAAGGCCGCGCAGAGCTCGCTGACGTACACCTTCCCCTCGACCCACCAGGTCGAGAAGGTGTCGGTGCAGTTCCTCGCCGACGGCGGCACCAGCTGGGCGCAGACCTACCAGCTGCAGTACCAGGCCGCCGACAGCACGACCTGGACCGCGGTCCCCGGCTACGAGTCGGCCGTGGCCCTCGCGTCGCCGGCCGGCGGAACGGCTCCCACCCTGGTGGCGTCGTTCGCGCCCGTCACGGCCAAGGCCTTCCGCGTCGTGATGAACGCCTACGACAACACGCACCTGATCGTGGCCGAGACCAAGCTCTACGAGTCGGTCGCCTCGGCGGCCGCGGTCACCACCCTGGGCGCCCTGCGCGTCGGCGGAGCCGGCATCGCCGGGTTCGACCCGGCCCGCACCTCCTACGCGGTCACCGTCGAGGGCACCGCGATGCCGGTGATCGGAGCAGTGGCGACCGACTCGGCGGCCACCGTGCGGATCACCCAGCCGACGAAGGCGAACGGCGGAGTCGCGACCATCGCGGTCCGCGCCGCCGACGGCTCCGTCACGTCGACCACGACGGTGACGGTGACCCTGAAGGCGCCCGCCGCCCTCGCGATCGCGGTCACGGCGACCACCCGCTGCGTCGCCGGCAAGGTGACGCTCACCGTCGCGGCGAAGAACGGATCCGCCGTGCCGGTCTCGATGACCATCGCGACGCCCTCCGGGTCGAAGCAGGTCACCGGAGTCGCCCCCGGCGCGAGCGGCAGCGCCGCGTTCACCACGCGCGCCGCCTCGGTGGCGGCCGGTCAGGCGACCGTCACCGCGACGGGCACCGTCGACGGCAAGCAGGTCACCTCGGTGGCGACGGGAGCGTACGCGGCCCGCAGCTGCTGACGCCCCCTCCGGCACGGACCGCCTCCGCCCCTCCGGGGACGGGGGCGGTCCGTCGTTCGCCGTGGGAGCGGTGCGGCAGGGGCCGCTAGGACAGGGGCCGTCAGGACAGGGGCCGTCAGGACAGGGGCCGTCAGGGCAGGGGCCGTGCGTCGCGGGATCTCGAGACACCCGCTGCGCGGGCTACTCGATCAACAAGGACCTGACGCCCCGTGCAGGCCGGACACCCGCCCCCACCCCGGCTGGTCCCGAACCGCACACTCGTGCCGGTCGGGCAGCCGCCGCATCCCTGCCGGTCGGGCAGCCGCGGCACGCGGCGACTCGACACCCACCGACTCCGAACGGGTCGGGAAGCCGCCCGCGACTCATGCCTGTCGGGCAGCCGCGGCACGCGGCGACTCGAGACGCGTCAGTGCCCCGCAGCCGCCCCGTCGCGCTTCCGCAGGCGCGAGACGCCCATCACGACGGCCGCGATGACCAGACCCAGCACGAGGCCGAAGATCATCGAGACGAAGGTGTCGGCCAGCCAGACGACGACCGGGCCCGCGCCCTCGACCGCATGGGTGACGACGTGCACGAGGTCGTACGGACCGTGCCAGACCGTCTCGGCGAGGTTCGCGACGACGAGGTGCCCGCCGACCCAGAGCATGGCGAGCGTCCCGATGATGCTGATCGCGCGGAACACGACGGGCATCGACGCGACGATCCTCGCTCCGGTGCGCCGCACGCCGCGGGCCGCGTTCTTCATCAGGCGCAGGCCCACGTCGTCGATCTTCACGAGCAGGGCGACCGCGCCGTAGACGAGCACCGTCATCCCGAGCCCGACGACCAGGAGCGCGCCGAGCGTGGGCCAGATCCCGAAGTCGGGGTCGAGGCCGTCGAGCGCGATCAGCATGATCTCGGTGCTCAGGATGAGGTCGGTGCGGATGGCGCCGAAAACGAGCTTCTTCTCGTCGCGCGCCTCCGTCTCGTGGCCGCCGTGCGAGACGCCGAACCACTCCAGCACCTTCTCCGCCCCCTCGAAGCAGAGGAAGGCGCCGCCGAGGATCAGCAGGTACGGCAGCACCTGCGGCGCGAACGCCGAGAGCAGCAGCGCCAGCGGGATGATGATGACGAACTTGTTGAACAGGCTCCCCAGCGCGATCCGACCGACCACCGGCAGCTCCCGCGCGGGCGTGAGGCCCTGCACGTACTGCGGGGTGACGGCCGCGTCGTCGATCACGACGCCCGCCGTCTTGGCGCTCGCCTTCAGGGCGGCGGTGAGGATGTCATCGACAACCGCGAGCAGGCCGACCGACATGTGCGTCTCCTTGGAGGTCCGGGGTGAGAGGGCTCACAGTATCGCGCGCGGGCGGCGGCTCCGCGTCGCCGGCCGCGTGCGATCCGCAGGAGGGTGCCGTCTACAGGAGTGCGTGCGATCTGCAGGAGTGCGTGCGATCTGCAGGAGGTTGCTCAGCGGGGGACGTGTGCGTGAGCTATCTGCAGGAGCGTGTGCGATCTGCAGGAGCGATGTGCAGGAGTGCGCGCTGTCCGCAAGGGAGCCAGACCCCTTGAGGTGTGCGATCTGCAGGAGTGCGTGCCGTCTGCAGGAGTGCGTGCGATCTGCAGGTGCGATGTGCAGGCCATCCGTCCGAGGGAGCGCTCTCCTCCGGATAGGCCGCCGAGAAACGCGAGAATCCCCTGCAGACCGCACTAGCCGACCCTGCAGATCGCACAGGTGCCTGCAGATCGCACGTGAGGCGGAGGAAGAGGACTAGGACCAGGACTAGGACTAGGACTAGGACTAGGAGCCGGACGAGCGGGAGGACGCCGAGGACGCGGACGACGCGGAGGAAGAAGCCGCACCCGACCCGGACGCCCCCGCCCCCGCCCCACCGCTCGGCGCCGGCCCCGTGCTCTCGCGCACGATCAGCCGGGTCGGCACCAGCGACACCCCGGTGCGCTCGCCCGACTCGAGCTCGCGCAGCAGGATGTCGACCGAGCGGCGGCCCGTGTCGCCGAAGAACTGGCGCACCGTCGTCAGCGGCGGCCAGAAGCTCGCCGACTCCTGCATGTCGTCGAAGCCCGCGACGCTCACCTCGCCGGGCACGGCGCGTCCGGCCTCGTGCAGCGCGCGCAGCACGCCGAGCGCCATCTGGTCGTTCGCGGCGAAGATCGCGGTGACCTCGGGATCGGCGGCGAGCCGCTTGCCGAGGCGGTAGCCGGAGTCGGTGGACCAGTCGCCGACCAGCACCTCCGGCACCGGGGCGCCGCGCTCGATCAGGGTCGACTCCCACGCCTCGTGGCGGCGCTCGGCGGAGTAGGAGCGGTCCGGGCCGGCGATGTGGTGCACGGTGCGGTGGCCGAGTCCGAGCAGGTGCTCGACGGCCTGACGGGCGCCCGACATCTGGTCGGTGTCGACCACGGGGTACTTCTCGCCGCCGGCGGAGTCGACGACCACCACGGGCAGCTCCGGCGGCAGGACGATGTCGGCCTCGTCGAGCAGGTGCGCCTCGACGATGATGATGACGCCGTCGACCGCCTCCTCGCTCAACCGGTGGAACGCGACCGAGACCTCGCCCTGGGTGGGGTGGGAGACGGGGATGAGGGTGATCGAGTAGCCCGCGTCGGCGGACGCGACCGCGATGGCGTCGAGGGTGCGCATATTGCCGAACGAGGACAGCGTGAACATGATCACGCCGATGCTGTGGAAGCGTCCCGTCCGCAGCGCCCGCGCAGCACTGTTGGGCCGGTAGCCGAGGGCCCGCATCGCCTCGAGGACCCGCTCGCGCGTCTCGCCGTCGACGTTCTGCTTGCCGTTCGACACCCGCGAGACCGTCTGGCCCGAGACGTTCGCGCGCCGGGCCACGTCGGCCATCGAGACGCCGCGTCGCGGCCGGGCGGACGGGGACGGGCGGTCGGTCTCGAGTGCCATGGGGTTCCCTTTATAGCGCGCCGCCCGTCAGCCGTGGTGCATCGTGCGCCGGATCGTGACGCAGGAACAGTCGCGGGTGGCGACGTGAACATGCTACGGTGACGCTCTGCCATGTTGACGTGAACATGGCGGGCCCGCACTACTCCCGAACGGAATCCCATGACGACGACGTCTCCCCCCGTCCCGCTGAGCGAGGTCGCCCCTCCGGCGTCCCCCCTCGCGGCCCCGAAGTCGCGGGCGAAGAGCGAGTGGAAGGGCCTGGCGTTCGTCGCCCCCTTCCTCGTCGTCTTCCTCCTGGTCTTCATCGCCCCGGTCGTCTACTCGATCTACCTCAGCCTGTTCCGCGAGCAGCTGGTGGGCGGCAACTCCTTCGTCGGCTTCGCCAACTACACGGCGATCTTCACCGACCCGAACTTCTGGGAGGGCTTCGGCCGCGTCCTGCTGTTCCTCGTCGTGCAGGTCCCCGTGATGCTCGTGCTGGCCCTCGTCGCGGCCCTCGCGATCGACAGCGGCCGCCTCCACGGCACCGGCTTCTTCCGCATCGTGGTCTTCCTCCCCTACGCCGTCCCCGCGGTCGTCGCGGTGCTGATGTGGGGCTTCATCTACGGCGACAACTTCGGCCTGGCCGCGAACGTCAACGACCTGCTCGGCTCCGATGTCGTCCAGCCCTTCTCGCGCGACTGGATCCTCGCCTCGATCGGCAACATCGTCACGTGGGAGTTCGTGGGCTACAACATGCTCATCTTCTACTCCGCGCTGAAGACGATCCCCGGCGAGCTCTACGAGGCGGCCGAGATCGACGGCGCCGGCCCGATGCGCGTCATCCGCTCGATCAAGCTGCCCGCCCTGCGCGGCGCGATCGTCATCGCCACGATCTTCTCGATCATCGGCAGCTTCCAGCTGTTCAACGAGCCGAACATCCTCCGGACGCTGGCGCCGAACATCATCACCACCTACTTCACCCCGAACATGTACGCCTACAACCTGTCCTTCGCCGGTCAGCAGTACAACGCGTCGGCCACGGTCGCCATCGTCATGGGCGTGATCACCGCGGTGATCGCCTACGTCGTGCAGCTCCGCGGCGCGCGGAAGGAGAACTGATGGCCCTCGCGACCGCTCCCCGGACGCCCTCCCGCGCCCCGAAGCGCCCGGCCGCCCGCCGCGGCTCCTCGGTGCAGCCCAAGAAGTCGATCGCCTTCACCCTGCTGATGTCGGTCTTCATCCTCTACAGCCTCGTGCCGCTGGCCTGGCTGGTCATCAACGCGACGAAGACGCAGGCCGGCCTGCTCTCGAGCTTCGGCCTCTGGTTCGACGGCGACTTCGTCTTCTTCCAGAACATCGCCGACACCCTCAGCTACCGCGACGGGATCTTCCTCCGCTGGCTCGGCAACACCCTGCTCTACGTCGTCGTCGGCGCCGGAGGAGCGACGCTCCTGGCCACGCTCGCCGGCTACGGCCTCGCGAAGTTCCGCTTCACGGGCCGCAAGGCGGTCTTCGCCGTGGTGCTCGGAGCGATCGCGGTCCCCGGCACGGCCCTCGCCGTCCCGACGTTCCTCATGTTCAGCCAGCTCGGCCTGACCAACACCCCGTGGGCGATCATCATCCCCTCGCTGATCAGCCCGTTCGGCCTCTACCTGGTATGGGTCTACGCGGTGGAGTCGGTGCCCACCGAGCTGCTCGAAGCGGCGCGGATGGACGGGGCGGGGGAGTTCCGCACCTTCTTCACCATCTCCATCCGACTCCTCGCCCCCGGCATCGTGACCGTGCTGCTGTTCTCGGTCGTCGCGACCTGGAACAACTACTTCCTCCCGCTGATCATGCTGAGCGACCCCACCTGGTACCCGCTCACCGTCGGCCTCAACCAGTGGAACGCGCAGGCCACCGGCGTCAGCGCGCAGCCGATCTACAACCTCGTGATCACGGGCTCGCTGCTCACGATCATCCCCATCGTCGTCGCCTTCCTCGGACTCCAGCGCTTCTGGCAGTCCGGCCTGAGCGCCGGCAGCGTCAAGGGCTGAGCCCTCCCCTACCCATCCCCCGGCCGGAGCGTCCTGCCCCGTCCACAGCACCCGCAGCACGAAGAAGTGAAGGGAAACACCACCATGAAGATCGCCCGTTCCGCCCTCCGGCGGACCCTGACGGTCGCGGCCGTCGCGGCCCTGGCCGCCGGCTCCCTCGCGGCCTGCTCGTCCACCTCCGGTGGCGGCACGACCACGAGCGCCGGCTCCGCCGCCGACCTCGACTCGGCCCTCGAGGCCGGTGGCAAGATCACGTACTGGAGCTGGACCCCCAGCGCCGAGGCGCAGGTCGCCGCGTTCGAGAAGGCCTACCCGAAGGTCGACGTCGAGCTCGTCAACGCCGGCACCAACAAGGACGAGTACACCAAGCTCGAGAACGCGATCAAGGCCGGCTCGGGCGCCCCCGACGTCGTCCAGATCGAGTACTACGCCATGCCGCAGTTCGCGCTGTCGGACTCGCTCCTCGACCTGTCGCAGTACGGCATGGGCGACCTCGAGGACAAGTACTCCGCCTCCACCTGGGGCAGCGTCAACATCGACGGCAAGCTCGTCGGCCTCCCGCAGGACTCGGGCCCCATGGCGCTGTTCTACAACAAGACGGTCTTCGACCAGTACGGCATCGCCGTCCCCGCCACCTGGGACGAGTACGTGGCCGCGGCCGAGAAGCTGCACACCGCCGACCCGTCGAAGTACATCACCGCCGACACCGGCGACGCCGGCTTCGCGACCAGCATGATCTGGCAGGCGGGCGGCGAGCCGTTCACCACCGACGGCACGGACGTCACGATCGACCTCGCCGACGAGGGCACCGCGAAGTGGACCGGCGTCTGGAACCAGCTCGTCGAGAAGAAGCTGCTCTCGGACACCCCCGCCTGGGGCGACGAGTGGTACAAGGGCCTCGCCGACGGCTCCATCGCCTCGCTGGTGACCGGCGCCTGGATGCCCGGCGTGCTCGAGTCCAGCGTCCCCGACGCCTCCGGCGACTGGGCCGTCGCGCCGATCCCGACCTACGACGGCACCGCCGTCAGCGCCGAGAACGGCGGTGGCGGCCAGTCCGTCACCAAGCAGAGCGAGAACCCGGCGCTGGCCGCCGCGTTCCTGCGCTGGCTGAACAGCGACCAGGCCTCGGTCGACGTCTTCCTGCAGAGCGGCGGATTCCCGTCGACCACGGCCGACCTCGACAGCTCGGACTTCACCGGTCAGGAGTCGGAGTACTTCGGCGGCCAGAAGATCAACGAGGTGCTGACCCAGGCCTCGAAGGACGTCCGCTCCGGCTGGTCGTACCTGCCCTACCAGGTCTACGCGAACAGCGTCTTCGGCGACACCGTCGGCCAGGCGTACGCCAACGGCACCAGCCTCGACCAGGGCCTCGCCGACTGGCAGAGCAAGCTCGTCCAGTACGGCAACGCGCAGGGCTTCACCGTCTCGGAGTAGCACCACTGCTCGACGCGGGGCCGGCCGGATCGCTCCGGTCGGCCCCGCGTCGTTCTCACGCTCGGACACACCGGGCACCGATCCTGAGGGGGATCCAGATGACCACCGCTCCCGAGAGCCGCTTCGCCATCGGCGCCGCCGACTTCGAGCTCGACGGCCGCCCGCACCGCATCCTGTCGGGGGCGCTGCACTACTTCCGCATCCACCCGGACCTCTGGGCCGACCGGATCCGCAAGGCCCGCCTGATGGGCCTGAACACCATCGAGACCTACGTCGCCTGGAACGCGCACGAGCCGCGCCGCGGCGAGTGGCGCGAGGACGCCGGGCTCGACCTGGGCCGCTTCCTCGACCTGATCGCCGCCGAGGGCATGCACGCGATCGTGCGCCCCGGCCCCTACATCTGCGCGGAGTGGGACAACGGCGCCCTCCCCGCCTGGCTCTTCCGCGACCCCGAGGTGGGCGTGCGCCGTTCCGAGCCGAACTATCTCGCGGCGGTCAGCGACTACCTGCGCCGCGTCTACGCGATCGTCGAGCCGCGCCAGATCGACGCCGGCGGGCCCGTGGTCCTCGTGCAGATCGAGAACGAGTACGGCGCGTACGGCTCCGACAAGGAGTACCTCGCCGAGCTCGTCCGGGTGACGCGCGACTCCGGCATCACGGTGCCGCTCACCACCATCGACCAGCCGACGCCGCAGATGCTCGCCGACGGCAGCCTCCCGGGCCTGCACCTCACCGGCTCGTTCGGCTCGCGGACCACGGAGCGCCTCGCGACGCTGCGCGAGTTCCAGCCCACCGGTCCGCTGATGTGCATGGAGTTCTGGTGCGGCTGGTTCGACGACTGGGGCACCCAGCACCACACCACCGACGCCGACGCCTCCGCCCAGGAGCTCGACACCCTGCTCGCGGCCGGCGGCTCCGTCAACATCTACATGTTCCACGGCGGCACCAACTTCGGCCTGACCAGCGGAGCGAACGACAAGGGCCGCTACGCCGCGATCACGACGAGCTACGACTACGACGCCCCGCTCGACGAGGGCGGCGACCCGACCGCGAAGTTCTGGGCGTTCCGCGACGTCATCGCGCGCTACGCGCCGGTGCCCGAGGAGGTGCCCGCGATGCGCCCGCCGGCGCCGGCCCTCACGGCTCCGCTCGTCTCCGGCCCGGCCCTGCTCGGCCTCGGCCAGGCGTTCGGACCGGCCGCGCACCTCGACGCGATGGCCTCCTTCGACGACCTCGGCCACGACGACGGCTTCGTGCTCTTCACGACGACGCTCGACGGCTCCTCCGCTCCGGCCCGCCTCGTGGTGGGCGAGGAGGTGCGCGACCGCGCCTGGGTGCTGCTGGACGGCGTGCCGGTGGGCGTGCTGGCGCGCGACCACCACGAGCGCGCGCTGACGCTCCCGAGCGGACGCGGCGAGCTCGCGATCCTGGTCGAGAACCAGGGGCGGGTGAACTACGGCACGCGGATCGGCGAGCACAAGGGCCTGATCGGAGGGGTGCGGCTGGACGGCGCCGAGCTGATCGGCTGGGCCGCCCGCGCCCTCGCTCTGGAGTGCCTGCACGACCTCGCCGTCGCGGCGCCGGCGTTCTCGGCCGGGCCGCAGCTCGCCTCCGGCTCGTTCGAGCTCGACGAGCAGGCCGACCTGTACGTGGACACGCTGCACTGGGGCAAGGGCCTGGTCTGGGTGAACGGCTTCCTCCTCGGTCGCTACTGGCGCCGTGGACCGCAGCGCACGCTGATCGTCCCCGCGCCGGTCACCCGCGCCGGCCGCAACCGCGTCGTGGTACTGGAGCTGGAGGGCATCGCCGAGCCGGAGATCCGCCTTCTCGCGGGGGCCGAGCTCGGGCACACCGAGATCTGAGCTGCGGAGCGGAGGCCGGGAGGGCCGGGGGACGCCGTAGGGCGTCGATCCGGGCTCCCGGCCTTCGTCGTGCAGGCGCCGCGGTGCCGCCTCCGGGATGCGGGGCTCTGCTAGCCTCAGGCGCCCCGGTGCGGCGCCGGCGGGCGAAGGGGGAGACACGATGTCCAAGGCACTGCTGCGCACGACTCTGATCGGAGGCGCGCTGCTGCTCGCCCTCTCGGGCTGCGCGGGGACCGCGACGAGCGGATCGACGCTCCGGCCGTTCACTCCGACGCTCCCCTCGTCGTCGGCCGCCCCGTCCGCCACCGCGACGGCCGCCGCCCCTGCCGCCGACACCGCTCAGAAGACCGGCGAGCAGGTGGCCGCCGTGCTGACCGGCGTGCAGTTCGTGCCCGGCGAGTACGCGAGCATCCAGGAGATGCTCGACTCGATCTACCCCGGCCTCACCGCGACCGACGCCAGCTGCCTCTCGCCCTTCGGCCTGGGCTGGGACACCGCGCAGCCCGCCGCCGGGCTCTCGTACGGCACCAGCGCCGACCGCTCCATGACCGCCGTCGTGTCGAGCACCGGCACCGCCGACGCGGCCGCCTCGCTCCTCGCGAGCGCCACCGACGCGACCACGCGCTGCGCCTCCGGCTCGGCGCTCTTCGCCATGCAGGGCGTGCCGGTCGAGACGACCGTCGAGCGCACCGAGCAGACCCTGACCGGCGCCGACGAGACGCTCGGCTGGAAGGTGTCCGGAGCCGTGGGCGGCAAGCCGTTCTCGCTCGTGGGCATCACCGCGCGCGTCGGTGGCGACGCGGTGGCGCTCGTGGGATGGGACCCGACGACGAACACCTCGTACGTCCCGCGCGCGACGCAGCTCGTCGTCGACGGCCTGTAGGGCGCTCGGGCGCCGGGGCTCTGACTTCGGCCGTCCTCACCTTCGCGACTGTCCAGGAGTCGTCGCACTCGACGCCGAGTGCGACGACTTGTGAACAGTGGCGGAGGGAGCACCGGGCTCCGCGCACCGGGCTCCGCGCACCCCGGACGCGGCGCGGGAGCGCGCCTCAGGTCAGCCAGGAGAGGGTGCCGCCGTGGGCGGCCGCGCTCGCGAGCGGGACGCCGTCGGCGGCGAGCAGGAACGGGGTCGGCTCAGGAGCGACGCGGGCCCGCCGGGCGGCGACGAGGTGCGGGAGCAGCGCCTCCGCCTCGAGCGTCACCAGGCTCGCGTCGCGCGCGGCGACCGTCGCCAGCACGCTCTCGCGCGCGGCCCACGGGAGGTAGACCAGGGTCCCGAGGGAGACGACGACCGTCCGCAGACCGCGCGGTACCGCGTCGAGCAGGGCGGGCAGCTCGGCGGCCGCATCGCCCGCGACGATCGTCGGCGGGCCGTCCTGCAGAGTCTCCACGGCCGAGCGGAGACGCGCGGTCCGCTCCGGGCGGTCGGGCGGGAGAAGCGCCTCCAGCCAGGCCACGTCCTCGGGCGTGCGGATGTCGAGCGGCGCCAGGTCGAGCCCCCGGCGCCACGCGACGACCGGAAGCCGCGCCGGCGCCGCGCCTCCGCTCACCGCGCACCGCAGCAGAGGCGCGCCCGTCCCGAGCCGCGTCTCGCCGTCGCTCGCCGTGAAGGCGTAGGAGTACCGCTCCGGAGCCAGGCACAGCCCCGCCGAGGCGCCGATCTCGACGAGCGCCACCGGTTCGCCCGGCTCCGTGATCCGCTCCAGCGCCGCGACCAGGGGCGCGCACCGCAGCGCCTCGTTGGTCTGCGTCCGCCGCACGGCCGCGACCGGCGCCACCCGCCCCCACTCGCTCCGGAGCCACACGGCGAACCCGGCGCCGTCCACGTCGGGCACGCCGAGCAGCCGCGCGACCGAGAAGAGCAGGGACGGCTGCCGGTGCTGCGCGGGAAGCTGGTCGATCAGGGCGAGGAGGCGCGCGTCGTCCGCGACGGCGAGCGCCCACTCCACCTGCCGCTCGGAGGTCAGCGCCAGCTCGACGGCGGCGCGGCGGAAGCGGTCGGCGGAGGAGGGCATGCGTCCATCCTGCGGGGAGCGGCACCACAGTGCCTGCCGACGGGTGGAGGATCTGCGCGGCGGGCGACGATCCCCCGCCCCTGTTCACAACTCAGGAAGAACGTCCGAACGGCGGCCGGTCTCCGCGGATCGGGAGGCGCTCGGACGAATCCTTCCTGCGTTCTGAACACGATCCGGGCTCGGGTCCCGCGTCGGAGACTCTCCCCCGCCGCCCGGAGATGTCCGTGGCCGCCCGCCCTCGGGGAGCGGCTGGCATCCGAAGGCGGAGCCGCTGCTCTGGCAGCCGGGCCGCCAGGAGCGGAAGGTCCCCGAGAACGGCGCCGTCGACATCCGCTGCCGACGCGACCTCATGCCCGCCGCCCTCGACCCGCAGGAGCGCACCCGCCCGCTCCGCCCGCCGCCCCGCCGAGACACCCTTAGCCCGCTCGACACACCGCCGCGCCGGCGGCGTCCCGCACACGAGCGCGGTGTCTCGACGCAGCCGCACCGCCACCGGAGGCATCCCGTGACTGAGCCCCGGAGTCGCCCGGCTGGGAGTCCGCCCGGCGGCCGACGCCACCGCTTCGCATTACGGATAACGGCACGTGCCCTCCGAACGAGGGGCGTACTTTCGGAGAACAGCCGGAGGGACGGCACGACCGTCCGACTCCACCGCCTGCAGAGCAGGCGTCGGCGGGGTCGGCGCGACGGCACCCGGGATCGGCATCCCGGAGCCCGGCACCCCGGATCGACACTCCGGACACTCGACTCGGCGGCACGGCACACCCCGGGTCCTGCTCCCCACGAACACCCCCCACCCTCTCGCACTCCCCCTCCCGGCGGCACTCGTCGGGGCACCCCACCGTCGCGGCCGGCACCCGCGACACAGCACAGAACGGCGGCACGCACCATGGGCGCTCTCCTCTACGGCACTCCCCCCACCTCGCACGAGATCGACGACCGTGCGCTCGCGCACCTGCAGATCGTCATGATCAACAAGTTCCGCCGCGACGAGGCGTTCGCTTTCCAGCTCGACGCCTCGAGCGCGCACGGCACCGGACGCCAGACGCTCTGGCTGCACCCGACCATCCCCCTCCAGTTCTCGTTCCACGGCAGCCGCATGCCGGCGATCAACGCCACCTGGGTGCGCGCACTGATGGAGGAGGCCAACAGCGGCCGGGGCCTGCGGATCGTCACCGAGCCGGCGCAGCAGCCCGAGTCCTCCGGGCTCACGCACGCTGCCTGAGCGCGCCGTGTCCAGGCGCGACGACGACGAGCCGATGGAGGTCACCGACTTCGTCGAGCTCGCCGGTGCAGTGCACAACGATGCCGGCTTCGAGTGCTCCTCCACTGTCGACGGGGTGTCGGGCGCGCTCTGCGTGCTGCCCGACTCCCTGGTGCTGAGGAGCGCCGGCACCGGCGACTCGACCCGCGTCGGCACCCGCGACATCCGCTCCTGGCGGGCCACGTCGGCCGGCGCCACCTTCTCGCTCGCCGTCGAGGCCGGAGCGCGGCACACCGTGGTGCTGCTCACGCAGTTCCAGGCGGCGACCGTCCAGGCCATGACCCGCGCCGCCGGACCCGCGACTGGCTTATCCGCTTAACGAATTCCCCGTTCGGGGCACGCGGTGGAGGGCGCCTCCCGTGCGACCCTGATCGGGATGAACGAGAAGGACGAGGTCATGCGCTCCGACATCGGCGGGCGTGACATCGAGCAGGCGCGGGCCCTCTTCGAGCAGTCGTACAACGGGCACCGCTTCGTCGTCGAGCCCGGCGAGGACTTCTCGTACCGCTACACCTCCGTCGGCGACGGCGACGTGACGCTCCGCGGCAGCCAGTTCGCCGGCTCCGTGCAGGGCTCGATCCAGACCGAGGGCGAGTACGTCGTCTCGTGGCTGACCGCCGGCGCGGGCGTCACCGATCTCGACGGCGACGCGGTGACCCTCGGATTCGGGCAGCCGGCGATCTTCGTCAACGACCGCCCCAGCCGGTTCGAGTTCCACGACTACCGCCAGAACCTCATCCACTTCGACGGCGCGTACCTCGAGGGCATCGCGGAGGAGGTCGAGGGCACCCGCGGCCCCCTCCTCTTCGACACCACGTCACGGCCCGAGGGCGCGGCGCTGCGACGCTGGTCGGCGACCGTCGCGACGGTCGCCCGGGTGATCTACGACGCCGACAGCTCGCCGCTGCTGCGCCGAGAGGCTGACCGCGCGGTCGCCGTCGCCCTGCTCGAGACCTTCCCGCACGCGACGCTCGACACGCCCGGCGACCTCGGAGTGCCCCGATCAGGACGCCTCCGCCAGGCGGTCGAGTACATGTACGCGCACGCTCACGAGCCGTTGCGGACCGAGCAGATCGCCGACGCGGCGGGCATCGGCCTGCGGACGCTGCAGACCGAGTTCCGGCGCGAGTTCGGCTTCACCGCGGTCGACTACCTGCGGCGGATCCGGCTGGACGGCGTGCAGAGGGAGCTGCGGGCGGGCGAGTCCGGAGTCGTCAGCGTCAGCGAGGTCGCACGGCGCTGGGGCTTCGCGCACCTCGGCCGGTTCTCGGCCTCGTACGCCCACCGCTTCGGCGAGCGCCCCAGCACCACGCTCGACACCTGAGACCTCAGAGGTAGTCGGTCCCGCCGTCGTCCTCCCTGTCGTCGCCTTCGCCGCGCGGCTGCACGGTCGGCCGCGCGGGCTGGAGCCGGCGGGTCTTCTCGCGCATCGACTCCACCGCCTCCGGGTCGTCGAGGTCGACGCCGCGGTCGAGCGCCGGGCTGGTGAAGAGCTGGCTGGCCGGTCCGACCAGGAGACGGGTCTCGCCGCGCATCCCCTCGTCCGAGAGCGACGGCACCACGACCAGGTCCGACTTCCCCACGTTCGCCAGCGCCTGCGCGTACTCGACGACCGCCGAGCACACCTCGTCGCCCAGCAGCACGAATCCGCTCGCGTAGTACAGCTTCTGCATCTCGCCCTCCCCTGGATCCCGGACCGCCCCTCCGGTCGGCCCGTCCCCCGACGCTAGGACGGCGCCGACCGGGCGCCCCACCCCTTGACGGGGGTGGGGCGGAGGGGTCAGAGTCAGCGCTGAGCGGGCAGTCGCAGCGCGGTCGCGAGCGCCTCGACGACGCGGGTCGCGCGCACGTCGCCGACCCCCTCCATCCGGTTGGTGAGGAACGCGAAGCCGACTCCCGCGTCCGGGTCGGCGAAGGCGACCCGTCCGCCCGCGCCGTCGTGCCCGAAGCCGCTTGGAGTGAGGTACCGGCGGGCCCCGGTGCCGAGCTGGAAGCCGCAGCCCAAGGCCGGCAACGGGCCCGGCACCGGCCACACCGGCGGGCCGCTGCTGAGCGGAGCGGTGGCCCGCTCGATCGTCGCGTCCTCGAGCAGCCGCACGCCCTCGGTCTCGGTGAACGCCGCCGACCAGATCGCGGCGAGCGCGCGGGCCGAGCCGATGCCGCCCGCTCCGGGGATCTCGGCGGCCTGCAGCACGGGGTCGTTGAAGCCCGTGCCCGGTCCGACGAGCGCGACGGGCAGGGCACCGCCGAGGGTCATCGCCCGCTCGCCCCACTCGACGACTCCGGGGGTGCGCGCCGCGGCCTGAGCCGCCGTCAGCTCGGCGAGGGTGGGACCGACGAGCATCGTCGCGACGCGGCCCTGCTCGGAGGCTGCTCAGCGGCGCGCCGGGCGAGCGCGTGCTGGTGCCGATGCCGCTGGTGGAGCGGGCGTCGACGCGGCGGGTCTGAGGGGCGGGGCCGGGGCAGGCGGGATCGGGCGGAGCCGCCTCAGCCGGCCGAGCGGATCCCACCGGTCGGGCCCCAGGCGACTCCGGCGCCGCCCGCGTCGCCGTGGTAGTCGTCGGGCGAGAGGGTCATGCCGGTCGCGACGAAGTCGGCGGTCGCCGCGCAGTCCGTGACGACGACGTCGCCGTCGGAGCGCGCGAGCCCGTAGAGGCAGACGGACTCGTCGGCGAGCTCCGCGGCCGAGAAGGAGTCGAGACTGAGGGTGGCGAAGTAGTCGACTCCGGCGATGCTGCCCAGGTAGCGCGTCGGGCCCCAGTGGAAGACGCGGAGGCTCGCGAGGGTCGACAGGGGGCGCGTGGCGACGTCGTCGGGGACGTCCCAGGGCTCGGTGAAGACCTCCAGCGACGGGCGAGGGGCGAGCGCGACGGAGGCGGCCGCACCGAGGGCGGCGAGCCCGAGCACGGCGACGAGCGCGGCGATCACCCCGAGGAGCCGGCGCGGGCGGGGCGGGACGGAGTCACGGAAGTCGGCGTCGTCGCCCCCGGTCGTCCCGCTGCGCTCGCCCCAGCCGGGCGGCGCGTCCCGGCCTGGTTCGCCTCGGCCCGATTCGTCCCGACCGGTCTCGTCCCGACCGGTCTCGTCCCGACCGGTCTCGTCCCGACCGGTCCCGTCCCGGCCGGTCTCGTCCCGACCGGTCCCGTCCCGACCGGTCCGGACACGGCCGGTCTCGTCACGGCCGGTCTCGTCTCGGCCGATCTCGTCCCGACCGGTCCCGTCCCGACCGGTCCCGTCCCGACCGGTCTCGTCTCGGCCGGTCTCGTCCCAGCCGCTCGCCGTCGCGCGGCCGACCCGACCCTGTGCCACTGCGGGTCCGGCAGGCGCCGCCAGTCCGGCGACCGCGGCGTCGAGCGCCCCATTCTGCTCGCGGAGCCGCGCGCGCAGCAGCGCCAGCTCCTCGAGGGCCGCAGGGTCCGCCTCCGCACTGAACGCCCGGCGCTCCAACTCGACCCACCGCCTCCGCTCCTCCGGTGACGCCCCGTCGCGGCGCCGCTCCAGGGCGGCCCGGCCGCGACCGCGACCGCCCAGGGCCGCGTCGAGCGCCGCCTCCGCCGCGGGACCGAGCTCGTCGAGCAGCCGCGCCGCGCGCACGGACGTGACCGTGGTGCCGACGGACGCCGGCACGTCAGCCCCGGTCGCGGACGGCGCGCGCCAGCGACTCGAGGCGCTCCCGGTACTCCGGCCACCACTCCTCGGGCACCGGCGGGAGGTTGTCACCGGGCGTCCGGAGCCCGACCCGCCCGTCGATCAGCTCGCGGACGATGTCGGCGTGACCCGCGTGCCGGTGCGTCTCCGCGGTGATGTGGACGAGGATCCGGTGCAGCGTCACGTCGCGGCCCGTCCACCAGGGGACCTGCCCGGGAGCGTCGAGCGGGAGGGCCGCGACCGTCGCGTCGGAGTGGGCCCACACGCGGCGGTACAGCGCGACGACATCGGCCAGCGACTCGTCGGCCGTCGCCCACATGTCCGCGTTCGGCTCCGACTCGTCCTCCATCCACGGCATCGGCTCCGCGAACGGCCGCCCGAACACGGCGCCGAGGTAGCCCGCCTCGGTTCTCGCCACGTGCTTCACCAGGCCCAGCAGGTTCGTGCCCGTCGCGACCATCGGCCGCCGCACGTCGTACTCGTCGAGCCCGTCGAGCTTCTGCAGCAGGGCGTCCCGCCCCTCCTGCAGGTAGCGGAGGAGGGTCTGCTTCGCGTCGTCGCTCATCCCCCCAGCCTGCCGCGCCCGACGGAGCCGCGCCAGAGCAGTACCCCGACCGCGCCCGCGCCCTGCCGACGCCGTGACATGTTCACCATGCAGGACGGATCTCCTCGCGAGCACCAGGATCCGCGGATCCACGGGCGGCTGAAGCGATCGGTCCTGAGTTCTGAACACGATCAGGCCCTCCGATCCACTGGCCGCCTGAGCGATCCGTCCTGAGTCCTCAACGGACTCGAGCGTGAACGGCCGCTGCCGCCCGCCGAACCCGTCGTTGGAGTGATGCGAACCCCCGCTCGGGCCGCGCCGTGTTCACAACGGAGGAAGGATCTCCCCGCGGGCACCGGGATCCGCGGATCCACGGCCCGCCGAAGCAGTTCTTCCTCCGTTACGAACGGGATCAGGCCGGAACGCCCGCTCCGCACGCTGAGCCCGTCGCTCGGAGCAGGGCCGGGACTGCGCCCAGGAGTGGTCGACGTCGGGCCGGGGCCCTGGCCCGGGGGTGGGGCCCGGGCCGTATCGAGGCGGAGACGAGGCCGGGCCGTGTTCACACTGCAGGAGGAATCGCCCCGCGGGCACCCGGATCCACGGGCCAGCGGAGCGATCGCCCGGAGTCCTGAACGGGATGAGCCGGAACGCCCGCTCCCGCCCGCCGACCCGTCACCGGAGCGATGCCGGAACCGCGCTCGAACCGCGCCCGGGCCGGGCCGGGCCGGGCCGCACCGGGACGGGCCGGAGCCCCGACCTGTTCACAACGGAGGAAGGATCGCCCCGCGGGCTCCGGGATCCGCGGATCCACGGGACGCCGAAGCGATCCTTCCTCCGTTGTGAACGGGGTCAGGCCGGGACGCCCGCTCCCGCCCGCTGGACCCGGGTGCCGACGAGGCGCTGCGAGGAGGCGTCGACGGCGGCGGCCGGGCCGACCAGCTCGAGCGCCGCCTCCGTCTCGCGCGTCGCGCAGTCCGGGCCCACCCACAGCTCGATGCGGCCGGGCTCCACGATCCGAACGCCCTCGCGGCCGGTGAAGGCCAGGCGCGCGGCCGGGACCTCGAAGCGGACCTCCGCCTCCTCGCCCGCCTCGAGCGCGACCCGCGCGTAGCCGAGCAGCTGCGCCACCGGCCGGGTCACGCTCGCGAACACGTCGCGGGCGTAGAGCTGCACCAGGTCGGTGCCCGCCCGCTCGCCCGTGTTGCGCACGCGCACGGTCGCCGTGAAGGAGCCGTCCGTCGGGGCGGACTCCTCGGCCGCCAGCTCCGTCCGGGCGAAGGTCGTGTAGGAGAGCCCGTGGCCGAACGGCCGCACCGGCGTGCTGTCGGCGGAGGTCACGTCCGACGGCCCGCCGAGGATCGGGTGCAGGTACGAGAACGGCTGCGCCCCGGCGGAGCGCGGCAGCGAGACCGGCAGGTGGCCGGAGGGGTCGACCCGGCCCGAGACGACGCCCGCGATCGCGCCGGCGCCCTCCTCCCCCGGGAAGAACGCCTGCAGCACCGCGGCGGGAGCCGCCGGTCCGTCGAGCGCCCAGCCCACGGCGTAGGGGCGGCCGGTCAGCAGCACGAGCACGACCGGGGTCCCGGTCGCCACGACGGCCTCGACCAGCTCGCGCTGGCGCCCGGGGAGCTCGAGGCTCTCGACGTCGTTGCCCTCGCCGACCGTGCCGCGGCCGAACAGGCCCGCCCGGTCGCCGACGACCACGATCGCCACGTCGGAGTCGGCGGCCGCCCGGACCGCCTCGGCGATCCCGGAGGCGTCGTCGCCCTCGACCGAGCAGCCCTCGGCGAGCAGCAGCTCGGCCGGGCCGAACTCGGCCGCCAGCGCGTCCGCGACGGTCGGGATCTCGAAACCGAGCGGCACGCCCGGGTGGTGCGCCAGCACGTGGTTGGCGAAGGAGTAGCAGCCCATCAGGGCGGGCGCGCTGTCGGCGTTGGGGCCGATCAGGGCGAGGCGGCGCTGCGGGGCGAGCGGCAGGACGCCGTCGTTGGCGAGCAGCACCACCGACTCCTCGGCCAGTCGGCGGGCGATGTCGCGGTGGGCCGGCGAGTCGAGGTCGATCGACTCGGGGGCGTCGTCGAAGCGCGCGTCGAGCAGGCCGAGCCGTTCCTTCTGCGCGAGCACCCGCAGCACGGCCCGGTCGACGAGCGCCTCGTCGGCCTCTCCGGCCCGGATGCGCGCGGCCAGCGGAGCGAGGAACGCGTCACCGGTGGGCAGCTCCACGTCGATCCCCGCGGCGAGCGCCAGCTCGGCCGCCTCGCCCAGGTCGGCGGCGACCGCGTGCATGAGGTGGAGGAACGCGACCGCGAAGTAGTCGGCGACGACCACGCCGTCGAAGCCCCAGCGCTCGCGCAGCACGCCCGTGAGGTAGGCGGGCGTCGCTCCGACCGGGTCCCCGTCGATCTCGGCGTAGGAGTTCATCACCGAGCGGGCGCCCCCGTCGCGGATCGCCATCTCGAACGGCGGCAGCAGCACGTCCGCGATCTCGCGCGGTCCGGCGTGCACCGGCGCGTGGTTGCGGCCGCCGCGGGAGGCGGAGTAGCCGATGAAGTGCTTCAGCGTCGCGTCGACGCCGGTGGACTGCAGCCCCTGCACGTACGCGGTGCCGATCGTGCCGACGACGTACGGGTCCTCGGCGATGCACTCGTCGACCCGGCCCCAGCGGGGGTCGCGGATCACGTCGAGCACGGGCGCCAGGCCCTGGTGGATCCCGAGCTCGCGCATCGAGCCGCCGATCACGGCGCCGAGCTCGGCCACGAGCTCGGGGTCGAAGGAGGCGCCCCAGGCGAGCGGAGTCGGGAACGTCGCGGCCTGCCAGGCGGCGAGCCCGGTCAGGCACTCCTCGTGGACGATCGCCGGGATGCCCAGCCGCGTCTCCTCGACGAGGCGGCGCTGCTCCGCCCACAGCCATCGGGCGCGCTCGAGCGGATCGACGGGGCGCGTACCGTAGACGCGGGTCAGCTGGCCGATCCCCTCGCGGGTCGCCTCGGCGTATCCGGTCGAGGTGGCCATCTCCCCGGCGAGCGGGGCGACGACCTCGCCGCCCTGGTCGACCCAGTAGCCGACCAGCTGGGAGAGCTTCTCCTCCAGCGTCATCCGGCCCAGAAGCTCGGTGGTGCGGGCGGACGGGGCCTGGGGCTCCTCTGGTGCGTGCGGTGCGGTCACGGTGCGACCCTCTCTGCGGGTGGGGCGACGGGTGCGGACGGGACGGGGGACGCGGCGGACGGGCGGAGCGATCCGCTCATCCCTTCACCGCCCCCGTCAGCCCGCCGACGATGCGGCGCTCGAAGACGCTGAAGAAGATCAGCGCCGGGATCATCGACAGCGACACGAAGGCGAGCACCTTCGCCGTGTCGACCGAGTACTGCGACGAGAACGCCTGCACTCCGAGCGGGAGCGTGAAGGTGGACTCGTTGTTGAGGATGAACAGGGGCAGCAGATAGCTGTTCCAGCTCGCGATGAACGCGAGGATCCCCGTGGTGATCACGCCGGGCATCGCCAGGCGCACGACCATCCGGAAGAAGAAGCCGATCCGGCTGCAGCCGTCGATGAAGGCCGCCTCCTGGATCTCGTCCGGGATCGCGCGGAGGAACGGCACCAGGATGATGATCGTGGTCGGCAGGCCGAACGCGATCTGCGGCAGCACCACTCCGGCGAGCGAGTTCATCAGGCCGAGGCTCTTGATCACCAGGTAGAGAGGAGTGATCGCCACCGTCATCGGGAACATCAGGCCGGCGGCGAAGAGCGCGTAGAACACGCCCCGGCCGGTGAAGTCGTACCGGGCCAGGACGTAGCTCGCCATCAGGCCGAGCACGACCACGCCGAGCGTCGTCGCGAGGCCGGCGATGGTGGAGTTGCCGACCTCCTGCCAGAAGACGCCGCCGGTGATCACGTCGAGGTAGTTCTGCACGTTCCAGGGCGAGGGCAGGCCGGCCGGGTCGGTGGTGATCTGCGCGTTCGTGCGGAAGCCGCCGAGGATGATGTACGCCACCGGGGCGAGCATCAGCGCGATCACGACGATCGCCACGACGTAGGCGATCGTGGTGCCGCGGCCCAGGGGCTGCCGGCGCCGCTTCACCGCGAGAGGCCGAGGGGTCTCCGGAGTGATCGGCGGGGCCGTCATCGTCGTGCCGGTCATCGCTTGTCTCCCGTCAGTGCGCCCGCCGTGTCGCGCCGGAGCACGAAGCGCTGGTAGATCAGCGCCACCACGAGCGAGATCAGGAACAGGACCACTGCGACGGCGTTCCCGTACCCGTAGTTGCCGGCGTTGCGGCCGTTGGTGACCAGGTAGATCGCCATGGTCGAGGTGCCCGCGGTCGAGGACACGTACTGGCCCCAGATGATGTAGACGAGGTCGAACAGCTGCAGTGCGCCGATGATCGACAGGAACGCCCAGATCCGCAGAGTCGGCGCGAGCAGGGGCAGGGTGATCCGCCGCTGCACCTGCCAGTAGGAGGCGCCGTCGATGGCCGCGGCCTCGGACAGCTCCTCGGGGATGCCCTGCAGGCCCGCGAGGAAGAGGATCACGGCGAAGCCGATGTACTTCCACGTGATGATCAGCATCAGCGTCCAGATCGCGATCGCCGGATCCGAGAGCCAGTCCTGCTTCTGCGCGCCGAGGCCGACCTTCTCGAGCAGGCCGTTGACCGCGCCGCTGGTCTGGAGCATCAGGCTCCATCCCGTGCCGACGACGACCTCCGAGATCACGTACGGCACGAAGATCAGGACGCGGATGATCGACTGCCCGCGCAGCTTGCGGTTCAGCAGCAGCGCCAGGAGGATCGCGACCGGCCCCTGGAGCACGAGCGAGAGCACCACGATGATGCCGTTGTGCGCGAGGGCGTCGTGGAAGGTGGGGTCCTGCAGGATCGTCAGGTAGTTGCGGAAGCCGACGAAGTCCGTCGGCACTCCGTAGCCCTGCCAGCTGAAGAAGCCGTAGTAGGCCGCCATCACGACCGGGAAGATCACGAAGGCGAGGAAGACGATCAGCGCCGGGCCGACCAGGAGCGCGATCTCGAAGCGGCCCGCCCAGCCCACGCTGCGGCGGCGCCGGCGCACCGGAGGCGTCGAGGTGACGCCTCCGGTGCGCGCGGCCCCGCGGGGCTCATCCACTCCGAGGAGCGGGCTCTCGCGGAGTGCCATGGTGGCTAGGCCTTCGCCGCGGCGGCGTTGACGGCCTCGACCAGCTGCTCGGGGTCGCTCTTGCCGGCCAGCAGGTCGACGACTCCGACGTTCAGCGCGTTGCCGACGTTGAGGCCGTAGACGGTGTCGAGCCACTGCGAGACGTACGGGGCCGAGTTGTAGGCCTCGAGGATCTGCTGCAGGTACGGCTCGGTGACCGCCTCCTGCGCCACGGTGTTCACCGGGGGCGCGTTGAAGGCCGCGTAGTACTCCTTCTGCACGTCGGAGGTGGCCAGGTAGTTGAGGAAGTCGACGCACTCGTCGGGAGCACCCGCGGAGCAGGAGTAGCCGTCGACGCCGCCCATGATCGCGCCGGCCTCGCCGTCGCCGCCGTCGATCTCGGGGAAGGGGAACCAGCCCAGGTCGGGCAGCGGCTTCTCGTCGGGGGTGAGGGAGGCGATCACGCCCGGGTCCCAGGCGCCCATGAGCTCCATCGACGCCTGGTGGTTGGCGAGGAGTCCGGCCGAGCTGCCCGCGCCCTGCTGGGCGGCGGTGGTGAGGAAGCCCTCGTTGAACGGCTCGGTCGCCGCGAAGTCCTGCAGGTCCTCGCCCGCGCGGACCCAGCAGTCGTCCGAGAAGTCCTTGGTGTCGGCCGCCTCGGCCATGGTGTCGGCGCTGCACTCGCGCAGCGCGAAGAAGTAGTACCAGTGCGCGGCGGGCCAGGCGTCCTTCGCGCCGAGCGCGACGGCCTGGGCTCCGCTGCCCTTGATCTTCGTGATCGCGGAGTCGAGCTCGTCGATCGTCTTCGGGGTCTCGGTGACTCCGGCGGCGGTGAACACGTCCTGGCTGTAGAAGAGGCCGCCCGGGAGGACCGCGACCGGCATCGCCCAGACCTTGTCGTCGAGCGTGTTCGCCGAGAACGAGCCCTCGGGAATCTCGCTCCGCGCCTGGTCGGAGATGCCTCCGGTGAGGTCCTTGAGCTGTCCGCCCGCGACCATGGCGGCGAGCTTGCCGCCTCCGCGCTGGAGGAAGACGTCGGGGGCGTCGCCCGAGTTGAGCGCCGTCTGGAGCTTGCCGTCGAGGTCCTCGTTCTGGATGGCCTGCGACTCGATGGTCACTCCGGGGTTCGCGGCCTCGAAGTCCGCGATCGTCTTGTCCCAGAACTCCTGGCCGGGGCCCGTGGTCGAGTTCTGCCAGAGGGTCATCGCGACGGTGCCGTCGCTCGATCCCGAATCCTGGGCCGAGCAGCCGGTGAGGGCCGCGACCGTGCCGAGCAGGGCTGCTGTCGCCACTGCGATCTTCCTGAACTTCATCGTCCAACCGTTCTCTTCATCGAGGGCGCCGCCTGGTGCACCGGCGCCGTGGGGGTTCCCGCCTTCGCGGGTGGAGTCAGTGTCCGCAGGGGTTGCGAAAGTGGTCAAACGTTTTCGAAATGGTTTTCGAAGCACGGGTTACAGTCGGCCACATGACCACCCGACCGACCATCCACGACGTCGCCGCTGCCGCCGGCGTCTCGGTGGCGACGGTGTCGAAGGCCGTGAACGGCCGCTACGGCATCGCTCCCTCCACCGCCACCCGCGTTCTCGAGGTCGTGCGCGAGCTCGGCTACGAGTCGAGCCTCGTCGCGAGCAGCATGCGCTCCCGGCGCACAGGCGTGATCGGCGTGCTCGTCGCCGGGTTCGAGCCGTTCAGCGCCGAGATCCTGAAGGGCGTGGGGTCGGTGCTGGCGGAGTCGCGGTTCGACCTGCTCGCCTACTCCGGCTCCCACGAGGGCGAGCAGGAGGGCTGGGAGCGGCGCTCGCTGAGCCGGCTCAGCGGCACCCTCATCGACGGCGCGATCATGGTGACGCCGAGCGTGGTGAGCGCCCCCTCCGACATCCCGCTCGTCGCCGTCGACCCTCACACCGGCCGCGCCGACCTGCCGACCGTCGAGTCCGACAACTTCGGCGGCGCCCTGCTCGCCGTCCGCCACCTCGTCGCCCTCGGGCACCGCCGCATCGGCTTCGTCGCGGGCCGCGGCGACCTGCGCTCGGCGCGGCTGCGCGAGGCCGGCTACCGGGCGGCGCTGGCGGAGGCGGGCATCACCTTCGACGATCGGCTGCTGCGCGTGGGCAACTACCACCGCGACACCGCTCGGCGGCCCGCCTCCTCGCTCCTGTCGCTGCCCGACCGGCCGACCGCGGTCTTCGCTGCGAACGACGTCTCGGCGCTCGCGATCATCGAGACCGCCGCGCACCTGGGCCTCGCCGTGCCCCACGACCTGTCGGTGATCGGCTTCGACGACGTGCCCGAGGCCGCGCGCTTCGACCCGCCGCTGACGACGATCCGCCAGCCGATGCAGACCCTCGGTGCGACCGCGGCCGAGATGCTGATCGCCCTGATGGCCGGGCGCGAGCCGCGCTCGCTGCACGTGCAGCTGCCGACCCAGCTCGTCCGCCGGGCGACGACGGGGCCGCCCGCATGAGCGACGACGGGACCGCCGGCAGGGGCGACGACCTCGAGGACGACGGCCCGGCCGCCGTGCACGCCGCCCTCTTCGACGCGCTGGAGCTGGTGGACCTGCCCGCGCTCGAGGCGCTGCTCGACGAGCGCTTCGTGATCGAGCACCCCACCGGCCTCGTGCAGTCCCGGGAGGAGTGGCTCGCCGACATCGACGAGGCGCGCAAGGAGTACCACGAGATCGACCACGTCGAGAGCGCCCTCTCGGGCGGCGCCGCGCACCCGGTGCTCACCTCCCGCACGATCACGGAGGCGACCATCGGCCGCCTGCACGCGACCTGGCGCCTCCAGCTGACGAGCCGTCTCGTCCGCCGCGACGAGGGGTGGGTGATCACGCGGACGGTGGTGACGAGCTGGTGAGGTGGGCGGACCGGCGCGCTCCCGGCAGGCGGCAGGCGGAGCGGGCAGGATCGACACCGTGCTCCTCCAGGTCGTGACCCGCTCCCCCCGCCCGGCCGCCGAGATGTTCGACCGGGCGCGCGACATCGACCTGCACACGCGCTCGCAGTCCGGCGCCCGCGAGCGCGCGGTGTCCGGGACGACCACCGGGCTGATCGGGCTCGGCGAGCACGTGACCTGGAGCGCCCGGCACTTCGGCGTCCCGCTCCGGCTGACCAGCACCGTCACCGCGCTCGACGCCCCGCACTCCTTCGTCGACGAGCAGACCCGCGGGCCCTTCGCCGCGTTCCGCCACGAGCACCGCTTCGAGCCCGACGGCTCCGGCTCCGGCTCCGGCTCCGTGATGATCGACCGGCTGGAGTACTCCGCCCCGCTCGGCGTCCTCGGGAGGATCGTGGAGCGGCTGGTGCTCGACCGGCACCTGCGGCGGCTGCTGGAAGCGCGCGGCGCGTTCCTCGCCGAAGGCGACCGGTGAGCGTCGCGATCCGGACCCGGCTGACGCTCGTCGCCGGGCGCGGAGCGCAGACGGGGCCGAGCGGCGCCCACTAGCGGTTCCGCGCACGTGACCGTGACGCGGCGTCGACCCGTACCGTCGCTTCCCTCGCGGCCGGAGTCCCCGGCGACGGGGAGAC
Source organism: Rathayibacter sp. AY1B6 (assembly GCF_002932755.1). NCBI lineage: Bacteria > Bacillati > Actinomycetota > Actinomycetes > Micrococcales > Microbacteriaceae > Rathayibacter > Rathayibacter sp. AY1B6. The sequence goes on along the minus strand of NZ_PSWL01000004.1, from coordinate 103,587 downwards.
GGAGCGCGCTGTGGAGCAGGAGTGGACCCTGCACGAGGTGGCGCGACTGGCCTGCTGCTGCCCGACCTCGGCCTCGGGCTGCCCGAGATCGGGCGCATCCTGCGGCGCGACACGGAGCCGGTGCTCGCTCTCGAGCGGCACCTCGACGTGCTCCAGGAGGAGCGCCGGCGGATCGACCGCCGCATCCGGGCGGTCGCCGGGACCGGGTCGACGGCGACACCATCGCGCTGCCGTTCGTCTGGGGAGAGGCGGTGCCGACGAGCGTCCTGGGACTCCGGCACGAAGGCCTCGCGAACATCCTGCGCGCCTCCTTCGACGAGCTGTGGCGGCGGGCGGAGCCGGTGGGAGCGGACCAGCAGCCGTGGTCGGCGCTCCTCCGCCTGATGCAGCAGGGCAACACCCTCGAGGGCGCGTCGCACCGCCTCGGCCTGAACCCCCGGACCGGACGACGCCGGGTCGCCGCCACGATGGAGCACTACGGAGCACCGACGCTCTTCGCGCTCGGGTCCGCCTGGACCGCGGCGGGCGGCGGTGGTGGCGCATCGGAGGGTGAGAGCACCCGCGTGCGCCGGCCGACCGCGTGCCAGGATCGCTCCATGGGGATGAGCGGAACACGGTTCGCGGTCACGGTCACGGTCACGGCGCTGGCGGGCGGGCTGCTGCTCTCCGGTTGCACCGCTGCGGAGCCGACCGCAGGGCCGTCGGCTGCGGCGGACGGCGTTCCGCCCACGTCCTCCGTAGCACCACCCTCCGCGGCGTCGCCGCTCAGCGCCTTCGAGCAGCAGCTCCCCCTCTCGGGAGACTTCGTCAGCCAGCAGACCGCGACGACCGGCTCGGTGCGGATCGAGCGCCGGGCGGACGGATCGACGTGGGCGGTCCTCACCGGCTTCTCGACCGGCGACGCCTCCGACCTCCGGCTGTCCCTCAAGGAGGGTGCGCTCGACCAGGACGCCTCCGGCAACTGGGTCGACACCGCCGGCTACTCCTTCGACATCGCCGCGCTGGACCCGGACCTGCCCGATCAGGAGATCCCGATCCCGGGGGCCGCGACGATGCCGGAGATCCGCACGCTCACCGCGATGGACTACCAGGGCCCCGACTACCCGTCGCTCGGCTCCGTCGCACTCGCGCCGGCCGCGTGAGGGTGAGCTCCTCCGCGGGTCGAGGGCTCCGCCCGGAGACGGGATGATCGCCTCATGGGGCGCATCCGCTTCAGCAGTCCGGGCTGGGACGAGGACACCGACCGGGGTCCGGCACCCGATCCCGATCGGGCACGGTACTCCCGGGACGACGGGGCGAGGTTCACCGCGATCACGCTCACCTGCCTGTCCGTCCTCCCGTCCCTCGTCCTGACGGCCGCGTTCTTCCTCGTGCGGCTCCCTCCGCTGGACCGCGACGACCAGCCCGACTGGACGGCGCCGAGCGCAGGCGTCCTGGCTCCGTGGCTGCTGCTGTTCCTGCTCCCGCCGCTGGTCACAGGGCTGCTCACCCGACTGGTCGGCGGGCGCGACTCCGACCACGGGTTCCGGCACTCCGCCGCGATCTGCCTCCTGGTGACGGCCCCGTTCCTCGGGCTCTCGGCCCTGTCGCTCCTCGGCTAGACGCCGCCTACGCCTGCAGGACCACCGCGCCGTAGTGCGTGCCCGCGCCCGTGCCCACCAGCAGCACCGACTCCCCCGGCTGCACGCGCGAGCGGTGCAGGGCCAGCGGGATCGCGCTGCCGATCGTGTTGCCGACCTCGCCGAGCGTGATCGTCATCCGGTCGCGGCCCCACAGGCGTGCCATGCCCTCGAGCCCGGCCGCGCTGGTCTGGTGCGGGACCACCCGGTCGATGCCGGGGAGCCCGGTCGAGAGGCCGGGACGCACCTCCTCGAGGAACGCCGGGAAGTGCCGCAGCGCGTCGACGAGCAGCGCCTTGCCCTGCATGTCGAAGCGGAAGTCGGCGAGCCGATCGGGCGCCTCCTCGACGCGGATGCGCGAGCCGAAGCCGCGCAGCTCCGCGTGGCGCACGCCGCTCGAGCGGGTGCGGAAGTGCGTGGTGACCAGGCCCTGGCCCGGAGTCTCGGCGCGGCCGATCAGGACGGCGGCGGCCGCGTCGCCGAAGAGCAGAGCGCTCTCGGGCTGGCCCGGGTCGATGCCGCGGCTGCCGCAGTCGGTCGAGACGATGAGCACGGTGTCGGCGCGGTGGGTGGCGAGGAGGAAGCCCGCCTCCTGCAGAGCGAAGAGGAACGACAGGCAGGTGGCGCCGACGCTGTACGCCGAGACGTCGTCGAGGCCGAGACCCGCGGCGAGAAGCGCGCCTCCGTCCGGGATCGCCTGCAGCTGGGTCCCCGAGGCGTTGAGCACCACGTCGACCGTGTCGAGACCGGCCGCGGCGAGCGCCCGGCGGGCGGCGAGCAGGCCGAGCTCGAGCGGGTCCTCGTCGTCGGTCACCCAGTGACGGGTGCGCACGCCGGAGCGGCGCTCGGCCTCGTCGGCGGGCAGGCCGCAGAGCGCGGCGACCTCGGCGGTCGTGACGATCCGCTCGGGCAGCGCTTCGCCCGTGCCGAGGACGCGGAGCGGGAGGAGGTCGGGCACGCGGGCCCCTTCCTGCCCCGGGACGTGCGGAGCGAATCCCTGTATAGCGCGCCTCTGCACCTCCGCGCGCACTGTTCGGCGCGGTTTGACGGCACGGGCGCCCGCCGACACCATGGTCCCGGAGCGGGGGACGGATGGACGCGCACGGATTCTGGGTGGTCGTGCCCTTCCTCGACGAGGAGAAGCTGCTCGGCGGCGCCCTCGACGCGCTCGCCCGCCAGACCGATCCGGACTTCACCCTCCTGCTCGTCGACAACGGCAGCACCGACGGCTCGCGCGCCGTGATCGAGGAGTTCCGCCGCCGACGCCCGGAGCGGCAGGTCGCCGTGATCGACGAGGCGCAGAAGGGCACGGGAGCCGCCTCCGACACCGGCTTCCGCCATGCGATCGCTGAGGGCGCGTCGGCCGTCGCCCGCACCGACGCCGACTGCCTGCCGGGCGCCGACTGGGTGGCGCGCCTCAAGGCCGATCTCCGCGGCGGCGCCCGCTTCGTCGGCGGCCGCCTGTCCCCGCGGCGGGACGAGGCCGTCTACCGCTGGTACGACGGCGTGCTCGGCACCGCGCTGATCCGCCTGATGGAGCACGCGCCGGCCGTCTTCTACCGCCGCCCCGGCCAGCGGTACCGGATGTTCATGGCCGCCGGCTGCAACCTCGCGATCGACGCCGCTCTGTACCTCCAGGTCGACGGCTTCCCGCGCTCGAGCATCGACGACACCGACGAGGATCTGGAGCTGCACCTCAAGGTCTGCCAGGTGATCGGGCGGAGCGAGGCGCTGCTCGACAGGCACGCGGTCGTGCTCATGTCGATCCGGAAGGGCAAGGCGCTCGGGTACCTCGGGATCCTGCTCTGGTACTGGGGCCGCAAGCGCGGCCTGGAGGTCGTCGATGTCCGCTGAGCGACGCGTGCTGATCACCGGGGCGACGGGCTTCCTCGGCGGCTACGCGGTGCGCGAGTTCCTGGCCGCGGGTGACGACGTGCTCGCCACAGGACGCGACCCGGGGGCGCTGGCGCGGCTGGAGGAGGAGGGCGCGTCGGTCCTCCGCGCGGACCTCGCCGAGCTGGGAGCGATGACCGTCGAGGCCGACGTCCTCGTGCACGCCGCCGCCCTCTCGAGCCCGTGGGGCACGTGGAGCGAGTTCGAGCGCGCGAACGTGGCGGGCACGGAGGCGATGATCGCGCTGGCAGAGCGCTGCGGGATCCGCCGCTTCGTCTTCGTCTCGTCGCCGAGCATCTACTCCGCCCGCCGCCACCAGTACCTGGTGCGGGAGGAGGAGGTCGACACCGGCAGCCGGATGAGTCTCTATATCCGCAGCAAGATCGAGGCCGAGCGGCTGCTGCAGGAGGCGCACCGCGCCGGCCGGATCCCCGAGCTCGTGATCCTGCGCCCGCGCGGCCTGATCGGCGTCGGCGACCCCAGCCTCCTCCCCCGCTTCGTCGCCGCCAGCCGCCGCCGCGGCATCCCCCTCTTCGACGGCGGCCGGAACCCCGTCGACATCACCTGCGTCGAGAACGCCGCGCACGCGCTGGTCCTCGCGGCCGACGCTCCCGTGGCCGACGGCGGCGTCTACAACATCACCAACGGCGAGCCCGCTCCGCTCGGCGACCTGCTCGAGCGCTTCTTCGCCGCGATGGGCGAGGAGCCGCGCTTCATCCGGGTGGACCTGCGCGTGCTGACCGGGCTCGCCGAGATCCTGGAGCGGGTCTACCGGCTGCTGCCCGGCCGCGAGCCGCCGTTCACCCGCTACACCGTGGCGACCCTCGCGTACGCGCAGACCCTCGACATCTCGCGGGCGCGGGCCGAGCTCGGCTACGAGCCGACCGTGCCGCTGGCCGAGGGGATCCGCCGGGTCGGCGAGCACCTGAGGGTGACGCGTGGCTGAGTCGTCGCTGCGGGTGATGGCGTGTGGGAGCACCGTCTTCCCGCTGTCCCGCGTGTTCCGGGGGAAGGGGCTCCCCCGCCGCGTCTTCCCCTCGAACGTCTTCCTCTACACGCACCCGAGCGGCCGACGGGTGCTCGTGGACACGGGCTACCCCCCGACGTTCCGCGGGACGGGCCTCGTCGGAAGGCTGTACGAGCGCATCCTGCCCGCGACGGTGGCGGACGGCGAGACCGTCGACCAGCGGCTGCTCGCGCTCGGACTGACCCCGGCCGACGTGGAGTTCGTGGTGCTGACCCACCTGCACCCGGACCACGTGGGCGGGGTGCGCTGGTTCCCCGACGCGACGTTCGTGCTGTCGTCGGGCCAGATCGCCTCCGTGCGGCGGAACCGGGTGCGGGAGGGGATCTTCCGCGCGCTGCTGCCGCCGTGGTTCGCGGCCGGGATCGTGGCGGACGAGCAGCCCGCGACGACGATCGCGGGGTTGACCGGATTCGACCTGTTCGGCGACGGGTCGCTGCTCGTGGTGCCGCTGCCGGGCCATGCGCGCGGACACCTGGGGGTGATCGTCGAGGGGCGCGTGCTGGTGGCCGGCGACGCGGCGTGGGGGCGGGAGTTCCTCGGCTGGTCCGGGCGCCTGCGGAGACTGCCGCGGTTCATCAGCGACGATGCGCGGGCGCACGAGCGGACGTCGGAGCTGCTCGAGCGGGTGGAGGCGTCGGGGGTGCGGCTGTGCTTCTCGCACGACGCGTATCCGGAGGGGGATGCGGGGGTGCGGGAGGCCTGGCCGGAACGCTGACGCCGACGCCGCGCCCGGCCGACCAGCGCGAGGTCGTCGATCCGATCCGAGGAGTGACGCGGCCGCGAGCCCACTCCGCGGGATCTCGAGACCCCGTTGCTCGACCAGGCGGCAGCGGTCCTCAGCGGGGCAGGCGCTCGTAGGGGACGCGGCGGCTCAGCCAGGCGAGCAGCCCGGCGGCGAGCGCCGCGACCGCCGCCGGGACGAGCAGCAGCCAGAGGGCCGAGGTCACGGCGACGAGGACGAGCGCCGCCGCGGCGACGCCGGCGCCGATCGCGAAGTTCCAGCGCACGTCCGTGGCCACTCCGCCCTCCGGACGCGCCCACAGCACGACCAGGGCCGTCGCGATCGGCCCGAGGAGCAGCCCCAGCACGAACCAGCGCCAGCGCGAGCGGCCCTTCTGCTCGGCGAGACCGGCGGTGACGATCGCGAGTCCGAACCAGATCCAGCCGGAGTCCTGGGTGAGTGTCATGCACGGAGCCTAGGGCGCGAGCGGGATCACCCGGCGAGGTCACCGGTCGGGCACGGCGGCCTGTCGCACGCGTCTCCCGCTCAGCGGTCCCCCGCACGGCGGCCGACCTCCTCCGCTACCCGGGCACCACGAGGGCGACCCCGACGACGACGCCCAGCACGAGAGCCACCGAGCCGGATCCGACCAGGAGGGCGAACGTCAGCGGACGGGTCTCGCGGACGCTCATCGTCCCGGGGATCAGCTCGTTGATCTCGGCGGGGCTCAACGTCTTCTCGGCGGCGGGCGGCGCCTCGATCTGCCGCCGGCGAGCGGCTCCGGCCAGCAGGCGCGCCCACACGCTCCGGCCACCGGCGCGCACTCCACGCGCCGTCGGCACGAGCGGCGTCTCCACGGCGGCGACGACGGCCCGCAGATCCTCGATCTCCCAGTCCGCCCCGCGGAGCCGCAGCGACCGGGTCCCGTCCGACAGGAACAGGATGAGCGAGGGAGGCAGGTGGATCCCCTCGCTGTTCGGGCCGGCGGGCACCCACGCGAGCAGCGCCCTCACCGACGGGTCGGCGCGCTCGAAGGTCACGACCCTGCCTCGAGCGTCCGTGCACTCGATCGCCCGGTCCGAGATCCGGAGGGACGCAGTGGCGAGGAACCGCCGGTTGCGGAGCGCCAGGACTCCGACGATCACCAGAGCCACCGCGGTGGCGAAGCCGAACAGCCCGAGGTAGACGGCCGACGCTGCACCGCGGTCGTCGGCGGCCACGACTCCCCAGACGCTCCCCGCCAGCAGGACCAGCGCGGGAAGGACAGCGACCGGTCGCAGACGCCTCGACTCGTTCTTCTGCCGGGCCCTCGAGGGCCGGAACTCGCGAACCGGCTCCGAGCGGTCCGTCCGTCGCCGCTCCATCAGGTGGACGCGACGGCCGGGGAGCCGGCGCGGTCGCGGTTCCGGAGACGGTCGTCGAGGCTGCGGCGCATGGCGTCAGGGTAGCGTCGGCGCTCCGTCGGGCCCGCTCTCGGTATCGGGGCATTCCTGTGCTTCCTGCGTCGAGCGCGCCGTTCGCGCCGCGGCGACCGCCGAAGGCGAGCACCGGCGCACCTCAGCGCTCCTGCTGAGCCCCGACGACGCCGATAGCCTTCGCTGGTGACCTCCTCCTCCCTCTCCCACCCGGCGAGCCGCTGGGCACTGGACCACATGCCCCTCACCGCGCAGGCGGTCCAGGAGCTCGCTCCGGTGCTCTCCGGGAAGAAGCTGGCGATCTGCCTCCACGTCGAGCCCAAGACCGCCGCTCTCGTCTCGCTCCTGGTCGAGGCCGGGATGGACATCGCTCTGACGGGCTCTCCCGGAACCACGAAGGACGACGTCGCCGACGACCTCCGCGCTCTCGATGTGCGCGTCCACACGAAGCAGAGCGACGGCGAGGCGGAGCACCTCCGCAACATCGAGGAGGTGCTCGAGCACGATCCCGACCTCACCCTCGACAACGGCGCCGACCTGACCCTCCGGCTCCTCGACTCCGGCGTCCCGGACCACTACCTCGGCGGCACCGAGGAGACCACCACCGGCGGCATCCGCCTGCGGGAGAGCAGCGCGACCCTCCCCCGGCCCGTCGTCGTCATCAACGACTCCCCCCTCAAGCTGATCGTCGAGAACGAGTACGGCGTCGGCCAGAGCGTCGTCCAGGGCTTCATGAACGCCACGAACCTCATGATCCCCGGCACGCGCGCCGCGGTCATCGGCTACGGCCCGTGCGGACGCGGAGTCGCCGACACCCTCGCCCAGCTCGGAGCGCGGGTCTCCGTCGCCGACGTCGACCCGATCCGCTCGCTGCAGGCGATCCTCCGCGGCCACCGCGTCGGACCCGTCGCCGACGTCCTCTCGGACGCGCAGTTCGTCTTCACCGCCACCGGAGCACCCGGCGTCATCGGCGCCGCGGAGATCGACGCGTTCGCCGACGGCGCCGTGATCGCCGGCGTCGGCCACTTCCCGTGGGAGATCGACGAAGACGCCCTCGCGGCTGCCACGGAGTCGACCACCGAGTTCGCCGACGGCCGGCGCCGGCAGGGCATCCGCCTGAAGAACGGCAAGCAGATCATCCGCCTCGAGAACGGCCGGATGATCAACCTCACCGCCGCCGGCGGGAATCCGATCCAGGCGATGGACCTCGGCCTGACCCTGCAGGCCCGGAGCCTCGCCGCGGTCGTCACCGCGGACCTCGACGCCGTCGTGCAGCCCGTCCCGGCCGACGTCGAGCACCGCATCGCGACCGACCTCGTCGCCCTCCTCAGCCGCTGAGAGGCGAGCGGGGGGGCTCGGCGGCGATCCGCGGGGCGGCGGCGGTGCACCTCAGAAGACGGCGATCGGATTGACCGGAACGCCGGTGAGCCCGAGCAGGCGCGGTGGGGCCACGCTCAGCAGGAACGACCAGCGGGACAGCTCGGTGCAGACCACGGCGAGCCGCTCGACGTCCGCGCTGTCGATCAGGGGCATGCCCAGCCGGGCGAGCGCGACCCTGTGCATCGGCATCGGCATCTCGGGATCGTGCGGGGGGAAGCTGTCGCCGACGTCCCCCGCGTAGAGCGCCACACCCCGCTCGTGCATCCAGGTCACGGCGTCGACGGTCATGCCGGGGGCCTGCTCCTCCGAATCCCAGGAGAAGCCCCACCCGCTGCGGACCACGAGCGCGTCGCCGGACTGCAGGGGGACGCCTCCTCGGCGCTCGGCCGCGTCGAGGTCGGCGGCGACGATCGCGTGCGCCGCCGGCAGCCTCCCCTGCGGCGCGAGGTCGAGGAGGACTCCGCGCGTGACGATGCCCTCGGCGAACGAGCTGGTGGATCCGTGCATCACTCCGCCGGCGGTGACGGCTTCGGCGAGAGGCCGGCCCGGGTAGACGACTCCGTCGTCGACGGGCAGGTGCGCGAACGCGTCCAGGTGGGTCATCGCCGGGTGGTGCGGAGTCACGATCAGCACCTCGGACATGCCCATCGGAGGGGTGCCGGTGTAGAGGAGCGCCTGCTGCACCGGGGGCGACGGCGGAGCGGCGGGCGCGAAAGGGCCGCCCAGCATCGACGCGGGAGCCACGGGGAGGGCGAGCGAGACCCAGCGGCCGGTCCTCACCTGCTCCGCGGCACGTCGCCGGGCGGCGTCGTCGATGAGGGTGAGCGTGCCGAGCTCGTCCTCCGCGCCCCATCGGCCTCGGTCGTCGGGGAGCTGCGTGCCGGTCATGGGATGTCCTGTCGGATCGATGCGGTCCGGGGTGTGGTGCACACTCCAGGGAGGGGACTGCAGAAGCAGATCCCTGCAGGCTACCTCGTGAAGCAGGTTCCTGTTTCTTTGAATCACCCGGGAGGGATGTCGGCGTGGACGACGACGAGGGACTCGAGGCCGTCCTCGGCTGGAACGCGGTCAAGGTCGCGCGGATCATCGGCGCGCGCATCACCGCCGGGCTCGCGGAGCACGACGTGAGCCTGGTGCAGTTCGGCGTCCTCTCCTGCCTCACCGGCGGAGCGCAGCTGACCTCGGCCGAGATCGCCCGCGCGGTCTTCGTCCGCCCGCAGACGATGTCCGAGGTCCTCGACGGCATGGAGCGGCGAGGGCTGATCGAGCGTGTCGGAGTCCGCGGGAAGGGCCGACGCACCCCCGTCCGCACGACCGCTGACGGGGAGCGCGTCCTCACCGCGGCGCGCGCGGTCGCTCTCGCGACCAACGACCTCAGCGACGTCGGCCTGAGCGCCCCCGCCGCCCGGCAGCTGAACGACCTCCTGCTCACCGTCATCCGGAACGCCGAGGAGCCGACGGGAGCCGGGTTCGGGTCCTGAGGAGGGAGAAGCCGGGCTTCGGAGCATCGGCGACGCCGGACCTCGTCCAGACGGTGTTCACAACGCAGGAAGAATCTGCTCCAGGGCCCCGCGATCCGCGCGGAACGGGTGCCGGATCCTCATCCTTCCTGAGTTGTGAACAGGATCAGCCGAGCGGGGCCGACGAAGGACGCCCGCCCGAGCGCCCTCTTCCGGACGTGGCCGGAAGAGGGCGTTGCCCACGGCGCTCGCAGCTGTCACGGTCGCAGGGCGGCCGACGACGGCCGACCCGACCGGAAGACCCCCATGCGCCTCCGAAGCACTGTCCGCCCGCTCGCGCTCCTCACCGGAGCCCTCCTCCTCGGGACCGGCCTCGCCTCCCTCGACGGGCCGCTCACCGCCACGGCCGCCGCGGCTCACGCGGCCGACGCTCCCGTCGCCGGCGGGCGCGTCGTGGGCTGGGGATACGACGAGGACGGTCGGGCGAGCGCCCCCGGGGATCTGACCGACGCGGTCTCCATCGCGGCCGGCCAGTACTACGGCGTCGCGGCGAGGAGCGACGGCACAGTGGCCGTCTGGGGTGACAATCTCGAGGGCGGTTCCTTCCCGGCGGACGACCTCCGTGACGTCGCGGCCGTGTCCCCCTCTCTGGCGCTTCTCGAGGACGGCACCGTCGCGCCGCTCTTCCCCCCGGATGACCGGTACACCGAGCCGCCGGCCGGGCTGAGCGGCGTCACCGCGATCGACTCGAGCGGCACCCACAGCGTCGCGCTCCGCGACGACGGGACAGTGGCGATCTGGGGATTCGACCAGGGACGAGTGCTGGAGGCGCCTCCCGGTCTGGACGACGTCGTGGCGATCTCCGCCGCGTCCTTCCACACCCTCGCTGTCAGGAGCGACGGCACCGTCGTGAGCTGGGGTTACGACGGCCCCGACGACACCTTCGCGGGTTACTCCGACATCGTCGCGGTCGCGGCAGGACGGACCCACGACCTCGCCGTCCGCGCCGACGGCAGCGTCGTCGCCGAGGGGAGCGACGGGGACGGAGAGAGCGACGTCCCCGCCGGGCTGACCGGTGTCATCGCGGTCTCGGCCGGGTACGGGCACAGCGTCGCGCTCCGCAGGGACGGCACCGTCGCCGCCTGGGGCGACGACGCGGTCGGCCAGTCCACGGTTCCCGCAGGACTGACGGGGGTCACCGCGATCGACGCCGGCTACGGCTTCACCCTCGCCACCGGGACCCGTCCCGTCCTCACCTCCGCCGCGCCTCCCACGGCGACGGTCGGCACCGCGTTCTCCTTCGCCTTCGGAGGGGATGCGCGCTTCGCGGACCACACCCTCGCCAGCGGGACGCTCCCGCCCGGACTGACCCTCACGCCCGCAGGGGTCGTGACGGGCACGCCGACAGAAGCCGGAACCTCCGACATCACCGTCACCGCGACCAACTCCTTCGGGACGACCACCACCGCCTCACGGCGGATCACCGTCGAGGCCGCCGCTCCTGCACCCGTCGCGCCGACGATCAGCGGAACCGTCGCGGCCGGCGTCGTCGGCTCGGCCTACGACTTCACCTACGCGGTCGCCGGAACTCCGACGCCCGCCGTGACCGTGTCGTCGGGCGCCCTGCCCCCGGGTCTCACCCTCGATCCGACGGGGCGCCTCACCGGCACGCCGACCAGGACCGGCAGCTACGGCTTCACGGTGAAGGCCGCCAGCACCTCGGGAACCGCGACCGCGCAGAGCACCCTCACCGTGTCACCCGCGTCCGGGACCGCGAAGGCCGACCTGCGCGTCGACGTCTCCGCTCCGACCACCGCCGTGAAGGGCAGGACGTTCTCGTACACGCTCATCACGAAGAACGCCGGACCCTCCACGTCGACGGCGGTCTACTCGACGGTGGTCCTCCCACCGGGGGTGCGGTTCGTCTCCGCGACGGGGAAGTACACCCGCATCGGCAGCGCCGTGGTCTTCCAGCGCTCGAGCCTCGGAAACGGACGGACGGCCACCGAGAAGATCACCGTCACGGCGACGAGCGCAGGCACGGGCACAGCGCTCGCGAGCACGTTCTCCGTGAGGACTCCGGATCCGTCGATCCGCAGCAACGCCGACACCGCCGCCACCACCGTCCGCTGAGGAGCGGCGCGGATCGGAGCGGCCGCACGCGACGCGCTGCGGGCCGTCGTGTTGTCGGGCACGCCCGCGGCCGTAGCCGGGCTCGCGGGCCTGGTCGCCCGGCTCCCCGGGAGGCTCCGCGCCTGCGCGAACGACGAGTGCACCCTCTTCCTCCTCGACGGCGACGTGCGGCAACCGGATGAAGGCCCGCGCGCACGCGGCGATCGTGCGACAGCACGCCTGGGGCCCCGGCCGACGATCTGCGCCGGGCGGGCATCCGCTGACCGCGACGGTCGGCGTTCCGGAGCCGCCTCCCCGAGCGCATACTGCTCCCATGACGCAGGAGCAGTGGTGGTCGCGGCTGACGCCCGGGAGCCGCACGTGGTTGATCGAGAACAACGGCGACACGGTGCCCGAGAGCATCGCCGCAGAGGTGGCGGCCGCGGGCGGCCCGCCTGTCGGCTCCCCCGGCACGGACGGCGCCGGGCGTCTCGACGACGACGTGACGGACTGGATCGAGGCGCGGGCGAACCTCGAGTAGGTCGGCCTGCCGCCTCTCCTGCGGCTCGTCCTCGGCTGCCTCCGAGCGCACCCGCGCTGCGGTCACGGCAGGAGGATCACCTTGCCGTCGAGCGTCCGGGACTCGGCGAGCTCCATCGCCTCGACGATCCCCGTGAGCGGGAAGCGGGCGGCGATGTTGGCCGTCAGGGAGCCGTCGGCGAGGAGTCCGAGCACGCGGCCGAGGTCCTCCTCGAGCCGCGCACGGAAGCGCGCGGGCCGCAGCGAGTGGCCCGCCCAGAGGTCGTAGAAGACCGCGCGCCGGCCGTTGGGGCCCAGCTGGTATGCCTGGATCCGTGCGAGCTGGCGGAGGAACGGGGGCCAGATGCTCCCGCTGCTCGCGCTGACGATCGCGTAGGCGACGAGGGTGCCGCCGGGTGCGAGCAGCGACCACGCCAGCCGGGTCGTCGCTCCGCCGACGTTGTCGAAGACGGCCTGCACTCCGCCGGGAGCGAGCTCGCGTACGCGAGCAGCGAGGTCGGGATCGGCGTAGTCGACGGGCTCCACTCCGGCAGCACCGAGGGCCTCGTGATGGCGGGGCGAGGCAGCGCCGATCACGCGGATCCCCTCGAGGCGGGCGAGGCGGTGCACGAGGCCGCCGACTCCGCCGTTCGCGCCGAACAGGAGGATCGTGTCGCCGCGGGAGACCCGGGCCGAGCGGTGCAGCATCTGCCACGCCGTCACTCCGTTGACCACGACGGCCTCGGCGTCCTCCGAGGCGACTCCGTCGGGGACGACCACGCAGTCGCGGGCGGCGACACGGGCGTGCCCGGTCCAGCCGCCGGTCTTGGTGAGCGCGGCGACGCGGCGGCCCTCGAGCGACGCGTCGCCGCCGGGTCCGACCGCGAGGACCCGGCCGACGAGGTCGTAGCCGGGGGTGAAGGGGAACGGCGGCTGGGCGACGTAGCGGCCGCGGCGCATCGACTGCTCGGCGAACGAGATGCCGGTGGCCTCGACGGCGACGAGCAGCTCGCCGGCCGTCGGCGGCTCGACCGGTGCCTGCTCGAGGAGCAGTCCGGACGGCTCGACGATCCCGGGGAGGACGACGCGGGTAGTGGTGCGGGGAAGGGTGCTGGACACGAGGGGCTCCTGGGGGTGGTAGTGAGTGACTGGACAGTCACATCTGCGGGCGTGAAAAGGGGAGAGTGGCGAAGAGGAGGAGGAGAGGGGAGGACCGCGGACTCAGTCGCGGTGCCGGATGCCCGCGGAGACGATGCGGGCCCACTCGGAGTCGACGCCGCCGAGGTCGGTCTGCACGATCAGGTGGCAGAGCTGCCCGTAGGCGATGAAGCGCTGCACGGCCGGGCCGTCGGCTCCGGACACGACGGTGACGGTCCGGACGACCGAGGAGATCCCGCGACGCACCGCCTCGCGGATCTCGGGGACCTCGCACGCGCTCTGCGCCTGCGACTGCAGCATGATCAGGTCGCGGTCGGCGATCAGGTCGATGTAGGCGACGGTCATCGCCTCGAGCCGGTCGGCCGGGTCCGAGGAGAGCGAGGCCTCCCCCGCCGCCGCGAGCGTGGACGCCACCTGCTCGTAGCAGCGGTCGACCGCGGCGACGAAGACGCCGAGCTTGCCCGGGAACAGGCGGAAGACGTAGGCGGGCGAGACCCCGGCCTCGGCAGCGACGTCGGTGATCGGGGTCGCGGCGTACCCGGTGCGCGCGAAGACGTGGAGCGCGGCCTCGGTGATCCGCTCGCGCTGCGCCTCAGCGGTGGAGCGGGAGGATGGGGTGGGCATGTGACTGATCGAACACTTACTTCGCTCGCATGTCAAGAGCGGCTGCCGGACGAGTCGACACGCGGGCCGGATCAGGAGCCCCGACGACTCCGTCAGCAGTACCGACGCAGGCCTGCCGGCCAGGAGGGGCGCGCGCCGCTCCGGAGCTCGAGCGCGCCTCCTCCGCCCTGCCGAAAATGGTTCGGCTACCGTCCGTGGCGGGCCGAGTTCCTCGGTCCGCCACCCGAGGAGGGATCGCCCATGCACGATTCGACCGAGGCTGCCGTCGTCAAGAGGGTCCTGGAGGACGAGATCCTCGAGAACTACGCCTCCGTGGTGGACGTGGTCCGGACCTGGATCGAGAGCCCGAACAGCGTCTGCATCGTCTACCGGCGCCGTCTCGACGGCGACCATCTGATCGGTCAGCGCTTCCGCTTCCCACCGCACGCCGCGAACGACGATCCCGTCTCGACGGGAGTCGATGCGGCGCTGAACACGGCCGAGCCCCTCGGCGCGCCCCTGGAACGCGCGCGGCTCGCGGACGGGGTCTTCTGGTTCGCGATACCGCCGACCGACGCACTGCCCGCCATCCCCGACGGGCCGTCAGCACCGAGCCGGGACTGAGCGACGGCGGCGAGCTCGACCGAGCACCCCCTACCCCGCGCCGTAGTCGCATCCTCGGGGACTCGGCAGTGGACACCGTACTGGCCACAGTTGCAGCGCGAGGCCGGATGGCATTCGAGTCCTCTACCGACGGCGTCCAGGCGGCCACCAACGCGTCTTCGTCACTTCGCCCGCCACCGATCATGACCCGGCAATGACGAGGGTGGACACGGCGCAGGACGGGCAGAGTCTGCGGGCGCGCTCGTTGATCGCGCTTTTGTCCCCGGCAGGATCCCGCGGGTCGGGTTCCCGAGGCCGACCCGCTGCCTAGCGTCCCGGCGGGAATACGGCATTGAGCAGGCTGGAGCAGGACGCCAGCGGCGAGCGACGCGAGCGGGTAGTCGCACCCGGCCGCCGACTGCCTTCGGTTCTGCCTGGGGGTTTCGCGTAAGCGCGGCAGGTCGTACGGGGACGCTTTCGCCACTCAGGCGAGTAGGTAGAATCCGGCGGCGGCGACACCGAAGCTCAAGCCCAGCGCGATCCTGATGGGCACGAGCCACTTCTCCGTCGGCCTCATCGCGCAGGAGGCGACGCTTGTCGGTACCCATAGGAGCCATAGCACTGCAAGCACGAGGAGGATTCCACCGTCGCCCGGAAGGGATCCCAGACGGAGGTAACCGATCGTCAAGAGGAGGGTTCCCGCCAAGCCCGCGAGCGAAGCCACCCGCACCTTTCTCGCCGAATCGTGGTCCAAGCGCACACTGCCCATTGCAGGCAACCCTTTCTCGTTCTGCTGGATCAGTCAGTTAGAGCAACACGCGTAGGTCCAGCCAAGACAATTCTGAGACATGCATAACGAGCAGAAGATCATGGCGCACGCCGTGAAAGCGACGACATTTCCCGTGAAGACACAACCCCCGCAACAAGTGACGATCCTCCCAGTGTCGAACGTCGTACAGGTCCGGCATGAGTGCGTGCCTGATCCACAAGCCGCGAATGCGCTCGCTGGGGTGACCGCTGACAACGCGTTCGTTCCGATTGCAGACATGGTTGCCGTGTTCTCGGCCGTATCGACATCGAAAACAGTGACGGTCGACTTCAAAACTTGCCTCGAACTTGAGAGACGTATGCGACGAATATGGACTCGGTCCCCGAGGAGCGTGGTGCTCAAGGCGAGCACGACGGTCGAACCGCTGATTATCGACATATTGATGGGATCACCGGCGAAGCCGCCGTAACGGATTCCTGCCGCGCTCAGATCGTCCTCGAAGTACTGCATGTAGGCCGAACGCTCGTCGTCCGTAACTGGGCGCGTCAGATCGGAGAACCACTCCCCCTCGTTGCTTTTCGTCGATGTGATCGATCGGGAAGCCCGGCCGTCGGCAAGCGCGATCTCTGGAAAAAGAGTCGCGATGAGGGCCCCCGCGCCAGCACCGAAGATAGTCCTTCTATTGATTCGCATGATAGAAAATCCCTTCTCCTCCATTGTTTTCCGGGTCGACTACTCGAACGGCCGCCTCACGGGACGAGGGCAGCCGTCTTTCCACGCTTCGCTTCGGCGAGACGCCAGCCAGCGAGTGCTACGACGCCAGCGACAATCGCGAGGCTCCACGCCTCGGAATATGATCGAGGCTCCTGCCACAAGCTCGGCGCCAACATGACGATGAACAGTAGGTTTCTGGCGACGAGAGTAGGACTCGATCGTTGCCGCAGGACAGCACCGAAACAACCACAATCGTTGACGATCCCGCGAATGAGCGCGCTGACTATAGCGGCCGTATAGGTCGTAAGCAATCCGAGTCCGCTTACAGTCCAGAACCAGCCGAGGTTCGCGATGATGCCCACTCCGACAGCCAGCTCGACAGGCGGGAGAAGACACGTTGTCGCAGTCAGCAGTTTCGTCGGCAGCACCTTGAAGGCGGCGATGGACAAGCGGAGTTGTTCGCGTCCTTCGCGGTATTTGATGACTCCCGCAACACCGATCAAGACCCCGACGAGGACGCGCAACACAACAACCACTATCATCATTGATCCTCACCGTCAGCACTGCACTTCGATTCAACCTTGTAAGGGATTTCCGAGGCGCCTCGCTTCACTGTAGATCGGGAGTGCCGAAATTCCAACGGTTGCCAGAGAATGGCGCGTTGCGACGCCGCTCAGGCGCAGTCGCAAGGGGCCGCAGCACTCCTCGCGGGAGCGACGCCTTCTCGGCTTTCGTCGACCATGCTGCCATTCGGACAAGTCTCTCTGACGGTTAGTCTCGATGAGGTATTCGCCGGACGCCTCAGCCGGAATCCACCCCTCAGGCATCTTTCTTACTGTTTGGGCAAAGGCGCGGGAGGCCCGAGCAACGTGTCTACTCGAGCACGCGGGAAGTCACGGGCTGAGCAACGCCCCGCGGAACGCGTGCCGACGGTCGGACCCGACCCTCCACCCCTATGCCGCAGCGAATCGCACCCCTAAGTTGGGGGGACCCGCATCGCCGACCGCGCACCACTGAGTTCCGATGGAGGAACGCCATGGCCACGACACCCGTGCTCCGCAGGATCGCGATCGCGCTGGTCGCGGTCGTCTCGGTGGGAGTGGCGGGTGCCGCACCGGCGTCCGCTCTCGACAGGCCGATCTCCGGGTACCTCAAGGACAAAGGGGTGACACCCGAGAGGATCGTCGACTACCTCGGCGGGCCGATCGTCTCGCCGTCGACCTCGGTCGGCTACGGCGGCGCGGTCTCGTCGGTCGACGCGAACGCGAGCCGGGCGGGCCTGGAAGTGCTGAAGCGCGGCGGCAACGCTGCCGACGCCGCGGTCGCCACAGCCGCCGCCCTCGGCGTGAGCGAGCCCTACAGCGCCGGTGTCGGCGGCGGCGGGTACTTCGTCTACTTCGACAAGGCGTCCGGCGAGGTCAGCACCATCGACGGGCGCGAGACCGCGCCGGCCGGCATCACCTCGGACGCCTTCCTGGACCCCGCGACGGGCGCTCCCTACCCGTTCACGCCCGACCTCGTCTCGTCCGGCGTCGCGGTCGGCGTGCCCGGCACCGTGGCGACCTGGGACACCGCGGTCGACAGCTTCGGAACCCTGCCGCTCCCGGTCGTGCTGGCTCCCTCCATCGCGCTCGCGGCGAAGGGCTTCCGAGTCGACGAGACCTTCCGCAACCAGACTCTCGACAACCTCGAGCGGTTCCAGGCGTTCCCCGACACCGCGAAGCTGTTCCTCCCCGGCGGGGACGCGCCGAAGGTGGGCAGCACGTTCCGCAACCTCGACCTCGCGAAGACTCTGACCTCCATCGCCGTCCACGGGCCGGACGCGTTCTACGAGGGCGCGCTGGCCGCCGAGATCGCCGACACGGTGCAGCACCCGAAGCTCGCGGACGGCGCGAATCTCCCCGCTCCGGCCGGCACGATGACCGCCGCGGACCTCGCGGCCTACTCGGTCGCCGAGCAGGCGCCCACCCGCGTCTCCTACCGCGGACTCGACGTCTACGGCATGGCCCCCTCCTCCTCCGGAGGGATCGCGGTCGGCGAGGCGCTGAACATCCTCGAGAACCACGACCTCGCGGCCGAGGACACCGGCAGCGCCCTGCACCTCTACCTCGAGGCGTCCGCCCGTGCCTTCGCTGATCGCGGCGCCTACGTCGGCGACCCGGCCTTCGTCGACGTGCCCACCGAGACGCTCCTCAGCCAGGAGTTCGCGGACTCGCGCGACTGCACGATCGACCCGACGACCGCCTCCGTCCGCCCGGTCGCGCCCGGCGCTCTCGACGGCTCCGGATGCTCGACCGCCCCCGCCGTGGAGGAGTCGGACACCGAGAACATCTCCACGACGCACCTCTCCGTCGTGGACAAGTGGGGCAACGCCGCCTCCTACACGCTGACGATCGAGCAGACCGGCGGCTCGGCGATGACCGTCCCCGGCCGCGGCTTCCTCCTCAACAACGAGATGACCGACTTCTCCCCCACCTTCGTCGACGGGGACCCGAACCGGATCGAGCCGGGCAAGCGCCCGCGCTCGTCGATGTCGCCCACGATCGTGCTCGACGGCGGGAACGTGCGGTTCGTCGTCGGCTCGCCGGGCGGATCGACGATCATCACGACGGTCCTGCAGACCCTGGTCAACCGCATCGACCTCGGCATGACGCTGCCGGAGGCGGTGGCCGCTCCCCGCGCCTCCCAGCGCAACGGGGCGACCACCTCGGCCGAGCCGGAGTTCATCGAGGCGTACGCCGACGACCTCGCGCCCTTCGGCCAGCAGCTGGTCCCCTCGGGCGACACCTTCACGTCGGCCGCGCAGATCGGCGCGGTCGCGGCGATCGAGGTCGATCCCTCGGGGCGGATGACCGCGGTCGCCGAGCCCGTACGGCGCGGGGGCGGCGTCGGGCTGGTGGTGCGGCCCGAGAAGTGACGCCCCTGCGGGCAGACGGTCGCGGTCCGAGTGGAGTCGCTCTCGTGCGGAGGAGTCACAGCCCCTTCGGGAAGCCGAGGGGGCGCAGCGCGGGGTCGAGGCTCTCCCACTGGTGACGCCGCTCCGCGTCCCGGTCGGCGTCGCTCCCCCGGAGTCCGACCGCCTTCGCGGCGTACACGGCGGCGTGCGAGCAGTGATCCGCCATGTGCGCGACGGCCGCGGCCTGACCGGCCGCCCGCGCGGCAGCGGTGGCGGCCGGCTCGCCCGCCTGCGTCGCGGTGCGGGCTGCGGCGTGCGCCGCGAAGGCCGCCGTGCGGCACTGCGTCATCGGGGCCTCGCCCCTCTCCCACGCGAGGAGGACGTCGAGCGCACGCCGAGGCCGGGGATCGTCCGGATCCCACTCCTCGAACGCGGGGAGGACGCGCATCACGCACTCCGCCGCCCACCGCGCGAGCGCCCGATGCACCTCCGGCTCGGGATTCGCCCAGGCCGGCTTCTCCGCTCCGCCCACGGGTCTCCCTCCGATTCCGGAGCTCAGCTCAGGCGCTCGGCCAGGTGGACGGTGACGACGTCGCCGAGGTCCTTGCCGATCGTCTTCCGCAGCTTCGCGCTGATCGACAGCATGTGGCCGCCGGCGCCGGTCGGCAGCAGGCCCGCGGTCACCGGCTCGCCGTCGACGGTGGCGACCACCTTCACGGACCTCCCTGTGCCGAACAGCTCGACGGAGCCGGGCACCTCGACGCACGACCAGAGGTCGCCCTTGACGATGACGCCGATCGGAGCGGTGAAGGCGACGTCCATCGGCCCGACGCTCATGCGCTCGGCACACCATCGCCGGAGGAGCTCTGCCCGCTGTACCGGTCGAGGACCTCGTCGTACATCGCGGCGTCGAGCAGACCATCGGACAGGGCCCGGCGGACCTCCTCGAACTCCCCCGGGTCGAGGGTCGTCCAGTCGAAGCCGTCGCTGGGCGACCCGGGCCGGTAGCGCCGGCGGCCGAGCTCGTCGACGGCCTGCTCCCGCGTCAGCTCCCCCGCGGCGAAGCGCTGCGCGATCTCGTACGGTGTCGCGCCGGAGACGCCGGAGCGCACGTGCGGCAGCGCGGCGGCCGCCTCGATCCCGTCGGACACCTCGTCGATCGACATGCGGACCCCTCCCGTCCGAGGGCCCACCGACCCTCCCGTCGACCCTACGACGAGACGCCGCATCCCCGCCGGGTCGGGCGCCGCCTCCACCCGGCCGCGGAGCTCACGATCCGGCCCGGTCGAGGCCACATCGGCGTCCTGCTCGACTGGCCGGACGTCCTCGACCGCCTCCTCGCGGACGGGTTCCCCGGGGACGGCCCCGGCAGCGGAAGCTGAGCGTCTCCTCGCGGCCGGCAGCGGATCCGACGCGGAAGGTGGGCCTGGAAGGGCCACGCTTCGGGAGGGCTCCCTCCGCGAGGATCACGGCATGGCCCCTCACCCGGATCCCCGCCGATGACTCTGCAGGACCTCGCCGACGAGCTCGCCGAGGCTCTCGACCGACCGGTGACGATCGAGGACCCGTCGCACCGGATCCTGGCCGCGGCCCGTACGGGCAGAGGGCCCCGGGACGGCGTGTTCCCGGTCCAGGATCCGCGGGGCCGGCTCGCGACTCTCCTCCTCCCCCGGGAGCGGCCCGCGCCGCTCACTCCGGCCGAGTACTCCCTCATCGACGCGGCCGTCGGCGCGATCCGGCGCCTGCTCGGTCCGTCGACGAGGGCGGGCGGCAGCTCCCGCCGCGAGGACGTCCTCGCGGCGCTGCTCGCGGCGGACGGCAGCATCCGGCGCTCGGCCTTCGCCGAGGCGGTGGAGCGGCGCTGGCTCCGGCGGGACGCCCAGACCGTCGTCCGCGCGGTGCGCCTCGCCGGCGCGACCGGCTCGCTCCAGCGGACGGCGCTGGCGAAGCGGATCGACGCGAGCCCCGCCTTCGGCCTGACCTTCCTCGGCGATCAGGAAGGCGCTCTGTTCTTCGTCAGCGTCGACGCGCCGGAGGCCGCCACCGACGCCATCCTCCACCAGGAGGCGCGCGACCGCGGCACGGCCGTCGACGCGATCGGCTCGGCCCGGTTCGACGTCCGCGACGACGACCTCCTGCCGACCGCCGAGCGGGCCGCCCTCGCCGCGACCATCGTCGGCTCCCTGCCCGACGGCCGCGGCCGGGCCGACATCGCCGAGCTGGGGGCGTGGGTGCTCCTCGCCTCGATCGGGGCGGACAGCTCGCAGCTCGCCATGCTCTCGCCGGCCGCGGCGACGCTGCTCGAGCGGGGCGACGAGGTGCAGCGGCGGACGGTCGAGGCCTACCTCGACGTGCGCGGCAGCGTGCGGGAGGCGTGCGGGCTCCTGCACATCCACCGCACCACGCTCTACTACCGCCTCGACAACCTGCCCGAGGCGGTCCGGGAGGCGCTCGACGACGGACTCGCGCGCAGCACGCTGCACCTCTGCCTCAAGCTGATGAGGTTCCGCGACGGGCTCGAGCGGCGGCGGGCCTCGTGACCGTGCCCGGGGACGTCCCGCAGGTCCGCCTCTACGGGCGGCGCGAGAGCCGCGACGCGTGGGAGATCCGCGACCTCCTCTCGCGCAGCGTCGTCTCGTTCTCGTGGACGCCGATCGACACGGACGAGCAGTGCCTCGCCGTCGCCGGACACCCCCTCGCCACCGCGTCGCTCCCGCTCGTGGTGTTCCCGGACGGCAGCCGCGCCTCCGATCCGACGCTCGCCGAGGTCGCGGCCCGGCTGGGCTGGGTGGGCGCACCCCGGCTGGCCGAGTACGACCTCTCCATCTACGGCGCGGGCCCGGCCGGGCTCTCCGCCGCCGTCTACGCCGCGTCCGAGGGGCTGAAGGTCGTCGTCCTCGAGCGCTCGGCGATCGGCGGGCAGGCCGGATCCAGCAGCCTGATCGAGAACTACCTCGGCTTCCCGCACGGGATCGCGGGAGCCGACCTGGCCGAGCGCGCGCGGCAGCAGGCCGTCTCGTTCGGCGCCGAGCTCCTGCGGATGCGCGAGGGGATCCGCGGGCGCTTCGCCGACGACCGGATCCACGCACTGCTCGCCGACGGGACGACCGTCGTCGCCCGCACCAACATCTGCGCCACGGGAATCCAGTGGCGCCGGCTCGGCCTCGAGCGCGAGGACGAGCTGCTCGGCGTCGGCCTCTACTACGGCGCCGGCACGAGCGAGGCGCCGCTCTGCGAGGGCGAGGACGTCGTGGTCGTCGGAGGCGGCAACTCGGCCGGGCAGGCCGTGATGAACCTCTCGGCGCACGCGCGGCACGTGACCATGCTGGTCCGCGGCCCGGATCTGGCCGACAGCCTCTCCTCCTACCTCGCGGAGCGCGTCGTCCGGCAGCCGAACGTGACGATCCTCCTCGACTCGCGCGTCGCCCGCCTGCACGGCGCCGACGCCCTCGAGTCGATCGAGGTCGAGAACTCGGCGACCGGCGCGCACGGGGCGCTGGCCACCTCGCATCTGTTCGTCTGCATCGGCGGCGAACCGGACACGACCTGGGCGGCGGAGACCGCGATCGTCCGCGACTCCGGCGGCTACCTCGTGACGGGCCCGGACCTCGCGGGCGAGCACGCCGCGCCGGACTGGCCGCTCGAGCGGGCGCCGTTCTACCTCGAGACCAGCGTCCCCGGCTCCTTCGCCGCGGGGGACGTGCGCCGCAGCTCGGTCAAGCGCGTCGCCTCCGCCGTCGGCGAGGGCGCGATGGCCGTCACCTTCGCCCACCGCCACCTGCAGGAGACCTCGTGAGCCGCCGGCTGCCGACGGTGCGCCACGGCGTCGGCTTCTGGATCGTCGCCGCGACCTTCCTGCTCGTGATGGCGTACTCGACGGTGCCGACTCCGCTCTACCCGCTCTACCAGCAGCTCGACGGCTTCCCGCCGTTCGTGATCACCGTCGTCTTCGCCGCCTACGCGGTCGGAGTGATCGTGAGCCTGTACCTCGCCGGTCACGTCAGCGACTGGCTCGGCCGCCGCCGGGTGCTGCTGATCGCGGTGCTCGTCTCGGCGATCTCGGCCGTCCTCTTCTCGCTGACGACGGAGGTTCCGGGGCTGATCGTCGCCCGCTTCGTCAACGGCGTCAGCATCGGGATGCTCACCGCCACCGCGACCGCCCACCTCGGCGAGCTGCGCGCCCGCGCCCGGCCGGACGAGAACACGATCGTCGCCGCGTCGATCTCGGGCGCCGTGAACCTCGGCGGGCTCTCGCTGGGTCCGCTGCTCGGAGGGGTCTTCGCCGAGTTCCTCCCCGATCCGCTCCTCCTGCCGCATCAGGTGTTCCTGGTCGCGCTGCTCGTGGCGGGCCTGGCGCTGCTCCTCGTACCCGAGACGGTCGACGTGCCGGAGACGGCGCCCGCCTACCGGCCGCAGCGGCTCTCGGTGCCGGCGGACGCGCGCCGGGCGTTCCTGCTCGCGGCGTTCGGAGCGTTCTCGGCCTTCTCCGTCCTCGGCCTCTTCACCTCGCTCGCACCGACGTTCCTGGTGCAGACGTTCCAGGTCCGCGACCACCTGCTGGCCGGGGCGACGTCCTTCGCCGTGTTCGCCTCCGCGGCCCTGGGCCAGCTGCTGCTCGTGAAGGTGGCGGTGCGCCTGCAGCTCTCGATCGCGGTGGCGGGCTGCGCGGCCGGGCTCGCAGCGGTCGCGGCCGGAGCGATCGCTCCGCAGCTGGGGGTGTTCCTCGCCGGGGCCGTCGTCTCGGGCTTCGGGGTGGGGCTGCTCTTCAAGGGATCGATCGGCACGGCGGTCGCCCTCGCGGATCCGGCCCGCCGGGGCGAGACCCTGGCGGTGGTGTTCCTGGTCGCCTACACGGGGCTCGCGGTGCCCGCGCTGGCGGCGGGAGCGGCGCTGAACCTCGTCGCCGCGACGACCGTGCTGACGGTGTTCGCGGCGCTGGTGCTGGCGGCGACCGCGACGGCCGGCGTGCTGCTGCGCGCCCGCAGCGCGGCGGCCGGGCGATGAGCGGCGGATCGGGGCGGCGCTGCGTGGGGCTCGGGCTGCGGGGCGGCGGCCGTCGGGGTGCCGGCCGTGTGCACCCCGGACGGCCGCCCGTCGCGTCAGAAGTCCTCGCGCCGCTCCTGCTCGGCCTCGGCGGCCGGCTCGAGCGCGGCGAGATCCCCGAGCGCGAGGCGCAGCTGGCGGAGGAGCCACTCCTCGGTCAGCGCCCCCGCGTCGAGCGCGTCCAGCCGGCGGAGGCGCTCGGCGGCCGACCCGGTGAGGTCGGCGGGCGTCCCGGCGCTCATGCGCCGTACCCCGCTCCGCGGAGCAGGCGGCGCAGGTCGACGAGCTGCTGCTCGTCCACGTCCTTGTGGTGCGGCCGGTGGAGGGTCTCGGTGGTCGAGCCGACCGTCACCGAGAAGGCGCCGTCGTGCTTCTCGTGGACGGTGCCGACGGCTTCGAGCAGCGTCAGCGCGTCCGCCCAGAGGACGTTGTGGCTGGGCGAGTCCTCGAGCAGCCGCTCGAGCGTGTCTCGCTGGTTCGAGTGGAGGTGGCGGGTGTCGGTCATGAACGGCCCTTCGGTGTCAGAGCACGCGCCCCGGTGGCGGTGCTCGGCGTCGCGTCCGACGGTAGGCGCGCGGGTGGAGCCGGTGCGCGAGTCGGATGACTCGAAGAGCGGACGTGGCGGGGCGTCCTCGCGAGAGGCGCGGTCGTGAATCCGGAGCCGGGCGACCGCCTCGACGAGGGGGAGCCTCCCCGCACGCCGGGGCTGCCCGAGGCCGCCGTCTCCGCCGCGTCGCTCCCCGACCGGCCGGCCGCGTTCCTCAACGCTCTGCTGACCGAGCACTTCGTCCTGGAGTCGGCGCGCGGGATCACCGTGACGGAGTCGAGCAGCCGCGCCTCGCTCTACCTGACGATGCTCTCCAGCTCGCTCGTGGCCTTCGGCTTCCTCGCCCCGACCCGGTACGCGATGGGGTTCCTCGCGGTGATCATCCCGGTCGTCGTGCTGCTGGGGGTGTTCACCTACGAGCGGCTGGTGCAGACCTCGATGGAGGACATCGCCGCGCTGACGGCCATCCAGCGCATCCGCCGCTACTACGGGACCCTGCTGCCGGGCGCGGGCGCCTACTTCGCGGTGCCGCGCGGCCGCCACGCGCCGAACGAGCTGCTCGAGATCGGCCGGCGGCAGAGCTGGCGGGGCATCTTCTTCACGATGTCCTCGGCGATCGCGGTGGTCAACTCGATCGTGGCGGGCGCCGGAGTCGCGCTCGCGCTGACGCAGAGCGGCGCGGACGAGGTCCCCGCGATCGCGTGCGGCATGGCGGCCGCGGTCGTCCTCGCGGTGCTGCACGGGGTGTACCAGTTCCACCGGTACCGGCAGATGCGGCTGCGGATCGCCGAGGCGGAGGCGCTGGACGGGGTCGAGAGGCGGTGACGGGGCGGGGTCCGGCGGCGGCGTCGTCCGCCGGCCGGCCGGCGGGCTTCGACCTGCTCCCGCGACTGCTCCCGCGACTGTCCAGGAGTTGTCGCAGTCGCATGCCCAGTGCGACAACTCTTGCGCTGTCGCGGGGGGGGGTACGGCTCAGGCGCGCTCGGCGAGGAGGTACTGCCAGTCGCGCGGCACGCGGTCCTTCGGCCCCGGAGTGGTCTGGCTCGCCGGGTGGCTCTGCGGGTCGGCCAGGGCGGGGCCGTCGGCGTAGTCGTCGGTCCGGTAGTCCCAGAACCAGTCCTCGCCGGGCTCGAAGCTGCGGATGACCGCGTGGCCGGTCGAGTGGTAGTGGGCCGACGCGTGGCGGTTCAGCGAGTCGTCGCAGCAGCCGATGTGCCCGCAGAGCGCGCAGCGGCGCAGGTGCAGCCACCACGAGCCGGACTGCTCGCACTCGACGCAGCCGGGGCCGCTCGGCGGGACGGAGGGGTCGATCATCTGCTGCGACGTCATGCGCTCAGCATGCGCCTCCCGCGGCGGCAGGCACCAGGTCGGATGACTCGATCCTGCGGCTCCGTCACGCGCTCCGGGCGTCCTCGAGGCTGAGGAGCGCGTCGCGGAGCCCGGCCCGCGAGGTCACCCCGAGCTTGGGGAAGATCCGGTACAGGTGCCCGCTGACGGTGCGGGGCGAGACGAAGAGCTGCTGGGCGATCTGCTTGTTCGAGAGCCCGGCGGCGGCGAGGGAGACCACGCGCCGCTCCTGCTCACTGAGGTCGGCGGCCACCGGCGCCTCCCCCGCGCCGCCCGCCGCCCGCAGCTCGTGCTGGGCACGGGCGAGCCAGAGCTCCGCCCCCACCGCGGCGAACCCCGCGGCGGCCTGGCGGAACCGGGTGCGCGCCTCCAGCGGACGCATCCGGCGGCGCAGCCACTCGCCGTGGCAGAGCTGGACGCGCGCCCGCTCGAACGGCCACTCCTCGGAGGCCGGGACGAGGGAGCTCTCGAAGAGGGCGCCCGCGCCGCCGGAGGGATCGAGGACCGCGGTCGCCGCCAGGGCGAGCATCCGCCCGCGAGGAGCGAGGGGCCGCTCGGCGAGCTCCGCCGCGGCCGCCGCCAGCTCGGCGCAGTGCCCGGGCAGGCGGAGGCGCGAGGCGGCCTCCGCGGCGTCGAGGAGCTCCAGCGGGTCGCGGCCGGCGCGGGAGGAGGAGCGGGCGTGCGCCTCCTCGAAGCGGCCGCCGCCGAGGTCGAGCGAGCACAGGGCGTGATCCGTGGCGCGCGCGACCGACGCCGCTCCGTGCCGCAGCGCCCAGGCCGACGCTCGCTCGGCGCACTCGAGAGTGCGAGCCCGGTCGCCCTGCACCGCGTGGACCCGGGCTCGAGCCGCGTCGATCAGCGCACGGACGGCGGGCAGCTCGTCGACGCGGGCGGCGGCGCGGTCGAGGTCGGCCGAGGCGTCATCGAGGCGACCGCGGTCGAGGGCGGTGGTGCCGCGGCGGAGGAGGGCGAGGGTGCCGGGCAGGCCGTCCGCCTCCTCGCCGCGGTCGAGGAGCCCGGCGAGGCGGTCGCGGCGCTCGTCCGAGACCTCGAGCAGCGACCAGGCGAGGTGCAGCGCGACCGTCTTCCACGGGTCGCCCGTGACCGCGGAGTCCTCGGCGAGCAGCAGGCGGCGCTCCCACTCCTCGTGTGTGACCGGTCGCGCGCTGGCCTCCACGAGGCGCAGGACGGGATCGAGGGAGTGCTCCTCGCCGACGGCGAGCGCCTCCTGCCACCACGCGGGATCGCCGCGGAGCACGCAGGCGGTGTGGAGGACGGTCGCCAGCAGGTCGGCGGCGTCGTCGCGCGGGGCTGCGTGGTCGGCGGGGAGTCCGCCGCCGTCCTCGCGGGAGGCACCGTCTACAGGCGAGTCACCGCCGACAGGCGAATCACCGCCCGCAGACGAGCCCCCACGCCCGACCCGAGCGCCGAGCGCCCGGAGGGCCGCGCGGCGGACCCCGCCCACGTCACCCGTGCGGAGCAGCGCGTCGGCGAGCCGGGCCGCCTCGACGGCGGCCCCGGGAACAGCGCCGTCCTCCCGCGAGCGCTCCACCACCCGCTCGAGGGCCGCCGCATCGCCGGTGAAGGCCGCGACGGCGGCCGCGCGCGCCTCGAGCGCCTCCCGCAGAGCACCACCGCGCGCACCCGAGCGCGCCTCGGCCAGGAGGAGCAGCGCCTCCTGCGGCCTGCCCGCGCGGAGGCGCTCCTCCGCCGCGTCCTCGAGGAGCCGCGCCCGCTCCTCCGGCCCGGCCGCGTCGTCCGCCGCGAGCAGCAGGCGGAGGTGCGGGGCCGACTCCGGGCGATCGGCGAGACGCCTCCGTGCCGTCCGCAGCGCTCGGGGCGACGCCGTCGAGAGCACCACCGCTCGGACCACCGGGTCGCGGAACGCACGGCCGCCCGCCGTCAGGATCCCCTCCTGCACCAGGGCGCGGTCCCCGTCGCCGAGGGCCGACCCGATCGCCTCCGGGAACTCGGCGCCCGCCACCGCCGCGAGCAGGAGCGCCTCCCGGCACGTCTCCGACAGCGGAGCCAGCAGGTCGAGCACCCTGGTCTCGGCCTGCTCGAGCCGCGGGTAGACCGGGAAGTGCGAGGGAGCGTCCTCGTCGGCCCAGGCCCGCCCGAGGACGTCGAGGAGCAGCGGATTCCCCTCCGCGACCCGCAGCAGGCGCGCCTCGACGGCGAGCGGCCGCCGGCAGCCGTGGGCGCGCAGGAAGCCGCGGGCCGCCTCCGCGTCGAGGGGCTCCGTGCGCCGGTGCCGCAGGCCCTCCCAGCCGGCGAGGACGCGGCGGTCGCCGGTGGCGAGGAGGCAGGCGGCGCCGACCTCGTCGACCAGCCGGGTCACCAGGGCCTGGAGGGTCTCGCGGGCGGCGACGTCGAACCGCTCCCAGTCGTCGACGACGATCAGGAAGCCGGGGTCGCAGGGGGAGGCGGAGGAGTCGCGCACCCGCTGCAGACGGCCGATCAGCGTGGCGAACAGCGCGAGCGAGGACGCGCCGATCACGGCGTCGCCGCGGTCCGGCCGCACCTCCACGACCTCGCAGCCGGCGGCCCGAGCGGTGGCCGCGGCGGAGCGCAGCATGTGCGTCCGGCCCGAGCCGATCCCGCCCTCGACCACCAGGAGCCGCTCCCGCGCCGGCGACGCCGAGCTCAGCATCCGGACCACCACGTCCTCGGGGGCGCTCGGGTGCGCGGGCGGCGAGGAGAGGGCACTGATCGTCATCGCGACTCCTGAGGGACGGGTTCCGAGGACCCCATGCTGACCGCCGGGCACTGCCGCGCTCTCCTCCCTCTGTCGGAACCCTCGGGCGCTCCCGGGCTCTCCTCCCTCTGTCGCGATCCTCCGGAGCGCGGCCGGGCCCCGGTCGGCGTCGGGCAGGAGGGCACCGGAAGGCAGGAGGGCACAGAAAGGAAGGAGGGCACAGCAGGCACAGCAGGGCACAGCTGGGCAGTGGGCCCGGCGGGTGCCCGACGGTACTCTGTGTCCCACCGGACGACCGGTACGGCCCCACCCCCGCACGACCGCCGCTCGACCCGGCGGCTGAACCGATGGAGTCGCACGATGAGCTCTCGCAGCCCCCTCGCGGAGTTCCTCCGCGCTCGACGGGCGGCGCTGCAGCCGGAGCAGGTCGGCATGCCGACCGCGGGCACCCGGCGACGGGTGCCGGGTCTGCGCCGCGAGGAGGTCGCCGACCGCGCCCGCATCAGCCGCGACTACTACCTCCGCGTCGAGCAGGGGCACGCCGTCGCTCCGTCCGACCAGGTGCTGAACGCCCTCGCCGAGGCGCTCGCCTTCGACGAGTTCGAGCGCGCCTACCTCTTCCGGCTGGCCCGACTGCGCCCCGGCGCGCGCGATCCCGCCTCCCTTCCGCCAGGCCAGGGCGTGGAGTCGCTGCTCGCCCACTGGCCGAGGACGCCGGCGTACGCGTTCGACCGCAACCTCGACGTCCTCGGCGCGAACGATCTGATGAGCCGTCTCGCCCCCTACAAGGGCGCGCCCGGCGCCAACATGCTGCTCTCCACGTCCCGCGGCTTCGCCCGCGCCGTGGCGGACGGCGACCCGCCGGACCAGCTGCAGGCGTGGGGCCAGGTCTTCCGCGAGCTGATCGCCGCACTGCGGTTCTACAGCGACCCCGACGATCCGCGGCTGCACGAGATCGTCGGCGAGTGCTCGGTCGGGAATCCGCTGTTCCGGTCGATCTGGGCCGAGTACCAGGTCCGCCCCTTCACCCACCGGTGGATCCGCGTCCACGTCGAGCCGTTCGACTGGCTCGACCTCGAGATGCAGACCCTGGAGCTCGCCGGCGCTCCGGGCCGGTACGTCGTGACCTACCTCGCGGCGGCGGGGACTCCGGCGGCCGCGGCCGTCGACTACCTCGCCTCGCTGCGGCCCGCTCCGGAGGCGGGCACCGCGCTGACCGCCCCGGCCGGCGCCTGACCAGTGGCGGCGAGGAGCGCGAGAGCCTCGCGACCCGCCGCGCCACCCGCCTCGAACAGGAGCAGGAGGCGCGCGCCGTCCCGGACCAGCCGGTAGTCCATCGGCACGGAGCCGACCGCAGTGTCGAGGAACACGACCGACCCGCGCGCGTCGGCCTCCGCCCCGACCGCCCACGAGTCCGCGAACCGCGGGCTCCTCGCCGAGAGCTCCCCGACGACCGTCAGGAACTCCCGATCCCCCCGGTGCCGGTCGAGCGCGTCCCGGAGCATCGCCGCGACCTGATCGGCGGCGGCACCCCAGCACGGCAGGTCCTCGACCTCGGACGAGTCCAGGAAGGTGAAGCGGGCGATGCTCACTCCTGCGGCGAAGGCGGGCGAGAGCGCCCGCGCGAGCGGAGTCGCGGCCAGCACCCGCAGGTGCCGGTCCAGCAGCACCGCCGCCCTCCCCGCCCACGGCAGGAGCGCCGCCTCGTGATCCTCAGCCATGTCCCCGTCCCCCGTCCCCTCCGCGCGTCCCTGTCTCAGCGCAGCGGAGTGATCCCCTGCGTGCCGGGCGGGAACGTCGCCAGCACCTCCTCCGGGATGTTCAGGTGCTGCGCGACCAGCGACGGCGGCAGGTGGCTGAGCCACTGGGCGAGCGACACCTCCTCGTAGCGGGAGCTCTTGAAGGTCTCGATGTAGACGAGCGTGTCGTCGCCGGTGTTCTCGACGTAGTGGCCGAAGTTGCGGCGCACGACGCCCACGTCGCCCGCGTGGAAGTCGGTCGTGTTGGCGTGCGGGCCCGTGTTGAACACGGTCATCCGGGCGGATCCGCGGAGGTAGTACTGCCACTCGTCGGCGTTGGGGTGCCAGTGCAGCTCGCGCATCGAGCCGGGCTCGACGGTCGTCAGCGCGGCTGAGACCGTGCGCGAGGCCGGGAAGTTCGTGCTGTCGGCGATCTGGATCCGGCCGCCGCTGTTCTGGTGCACCGGCTCGGACCGGGAGAGCCGGAAGATCACCGCCTCGTCGCCGTCCTGCACCCCGGCCGCGGCCCGGTCGGCCTGAAGGTCGCCGGGCACGTCGCCCGGGAAGATCCAGAGGTCGTGCAGCGGGATGTCGCGGAAGACCTCCTGCGCGACGCCGAAGTTCTTCGCCAGCACGTCGGGCGGCGTGTGCGCGAACCAGTCGGTGAGCAGGAGCGTGTTGCTCTCGGACTGCTCGCCGTCGTCGAACGCCAGCACGAACTCCGCCCCGTCCGGGCCGAGGCCCTGCAGGGAGTGCGGCAGCCCGGGCGGGAAGTACCAGAGGTCCCCCTCCTGCACGTCGTCGACGCTGGGCCGGCCGGTGCGGCTGAGCGTGGTGATGCGGCAGTTCCCCCTGGTCATCAGCGCCCACTCGGCGCTCTGGTGCCAGTGCAGCTCGCGGATCCCGCCGGCCTCGAGGTACATGTTCACGCCGGCGATCTCGTTCGAGATCGCGAAGTCGGCCTGCGTGAGCTCGCGCGCCCAGCCTCCCCGCTGCACCCGCCGCGGCGAGATGTTGAAGGAGGACCAGAAGAACGGCTGCGTGCTGATGTCGGTCGCGGGCGCCGCGATCTGGTTCGGGAACAGTCCCTCCAGAACGCGGTTCTGCGGGCCGGTCATCGTGTTCGCCGAGGGATCGCCCTCGGTGTTCACGATCCCCTCCTGGGGGAGGTCCGGGTCTCCGAATCCGGGGGTCTCGTGGTGCGGAGCGGTGCTGTCGTCGGGTTCCACGGCGTTCTCCCTGCTGATCGTCCTGCGCGCCTGCGCTGCTCCGATCCCACCGCTCCGGATCGGGACGCACCACGGTCATCCGACTCGATCCGCGCGTCCCGTCGACCGGCCCGGGTCAGCCGCCCAGGCCCTCGAGAACGTCCCGCGAGGGCACGAAGTAGACCCCGCCGGTCGTCGCGGTCGAGAAGTCGAGGAGGCGGTCGTGCCGGCCCGCGGGCACGCCGACGAACATCCGGGTCAGCATCGTCTCGATCACCGACAGGTCGGCGGCCAGCCCGAGGAAGTACGTGCCGAACTCCCCCTTGCCGGGTCGGCCGAAGGGCATGTTGTCGCGGAGGATGTCGTGCTCGGTCCCGCCGGCGTCGACCACGGTCGCGAGCCCCTTGTGCGAGAGCTGCGCCGGATCGTCCTCGCGCTCGACGTTGTCGGCCTTGCTCCGGCCGATGACCCGCTCCTGCTGCTCGGTGGTGAGCGCGTGCCAGGCCGTCAGGTCGTGCAGGTACTTCTGCACGACCAGGTAGCTGCCGCCCGCGAACGCCGCGTCCTCCGCGCCGATCAGTGCGACGCGGGGCAGCGCCTCCCCGGTGGGGTTCTCGGTGCCGTCGACGAAGCCCAGCAGGTCGCGGTTGTCGAAGTAGCGGAAGCCGACCACCTCGTCGCGGACGACGACGTCCTCGCCGAGCGCGTCGAGCAGGAGGCGCTCGAACTCGAAGCAGGCGTCGTCGCGCTCCGCCCGGATGTGGAACAGGAGGTCGGTCTGGGTCGAGACCGCCGTGTGCGCCGCGCCGACCACCTCCCGGAACGGGTGCAGCTGCGCGGGGCGCCCCTCCCCGCCGAAGCGGTCCCACGCGTCGCTCCCGATCCCGACCAGGCACGAGAGGCGCAGGCCCAGGTCGCGGAAGCCGACCGCGCGGAGGATCCCGCCCACGTCCGCGACGACGTCCCGCACGCGGTCCGCGGCGTCCTGCCCGCCGACGATGTCGAGCGAGAGGAAGACGGCGGACCTGCTGAGCGGAGCGACGACCGCCTGCGGCTCGATCGGGACGCGGTCCTCGACGGTCACCGGAGCACCGCCGGCCGGGGCGTCGTCGTCAGGGGCGTCGTCAGGGGCATCGTCAGGGGCGTCGTCAGGGGCATCGTCGTGGGCATCGTCAGGGGCATCGCGACCTCCGGTCCGCGCGCCGCGGGAGGGCGCGTCCGCCGCGATCCTGTCAGCGCCCGCGGTGCCGGTCACGAGTCATCCGACCCCACTCGACGAGCGCGGCCGGCGACCCCGGAACCGCCCGGGCGACCAGGTCTGGACGATCGTCGGAACATCTCCCCGCGCTCTTCAGGGAGCGCTCCCACGCCCCTATCGTGGAGCCGCTCCCCACCCTCATCCGGGGAGGCACCACCTTGGACACGACCCGGGCCGGGCTCGGGATCGACACGAGCACGGAGGTTCGAAGATGCCGTTTGTGACCACGGACGACGACGTCGAGATCTACTACAAGGACTGGGGCAGCACCGACACGCAGCCCATCGTCTTCCACCACGGCTGGCCGCTGTCGTCCGACGACTGGGACGCGCAGATGCTCTTCTTCCACGCGCACGGCTACCGCGTCATCGCGACCGACCGCCGCGGGCACGGCCGCTCCACCCAGGTCGGCACCGGACACGACATGGACCACTACGCCAGCGACGTGAACGCGGTCGTCGAGCACCTCGACCTGCGGAACGCGATCCACATCGGCCACTCCACCGGAGGCGGCCAGGTCGCGCGCTACGTCGCGAAGTACGGCGAGCCCCAGGGCCGCGTGGCCAAAGCCGTCCTCGTCTCGTCGGTCCCGCCGCTGATGGTGCAGACCGAGGCGAACCCCGAGGGCACGCCGATCTCGGTGTTCGACGGCTTCCGCGACGCTCTCGCGGCGAACCGCGCCGAGTTCTACCAGGCCGTCGCGGCGGGTCCGTTCTACGGCTTCAACCGCGAGGGCGTCGAGCTCTCGCAGCCGGTGGTGGACAACTGGTGGCGCCAGGGCATGACCGGATCCGCGCTCGCGCACTACGAGGGCATCAAGGCCTTCTCGGAGACGGACCAGACCGAGGACCTGAAGGCGATCACCGTCCCCGTCCTCGTCACCCAGGGCGACGACGACCAGGTCGTCCCCTACAAGGACGCCGCGCTCAAGCAGCACGAGCTGCTGCAGAACTCGACGCTCAAGATCTACGAGGGCTACCCGCACGGCATGCTGACCGTCCACGCCGACGTCATCAACCCCGACCTGCTGGCCTTCATCCAGGAGTAGCGCGGGCCGCTCGCAGGCGCGTCCCGGCCGTTCCGGGGCGCGTCTGCGGGGCCGGGGCGCCCACGGGCGGACACCGGGACGGCCGCGGCCCCCGCCTCAGGCGTCGGCGCCGGCGTCCCTGCCGAGCACCGCGGCGAGCTCGCCCCGCCCGCCGATCCCGAGCTTGCGGTACGCCGAGTACAGGTGCGCGCCGACCGTGCGCGGCGAGAGGAACAGGTTCTGCGCGATCGCGCGGTTCGACAGCCCCGTGCTCGCGAGAGCGCAGATGCGCAGCTCCTGCGGGGTCAGCGTGGCCGCGGCCGGTGACGGAGCGTCCGCGATCCTCCCTCCGGCGGCCCGGAGCGCGTCGCGGGCCCGATCGGCCCAGGCGCGGATCGGCAGCTCCTCGAGCATCGCCAGCGACTCGCGGAGGAGGGGGCGCGCCTCCGCCGCCCGCCCGGCCCTGTGCAGCCCGTCGCCCACGAGCAGCAGCGCCCGCGCCCGCACGTACGGGAGCGGCGGCGGAGTCCGGCGCAGCAGCCCGGCCGCGGCGTCCGGCGCTCCATCTGCGAGCGCCACCGCGACCTGCGAGTAGCGGACCGCCGCCTCGATCATCGGCTGGTGCCAGCGCTCGAAGAGCGATTCCAGCCTCGCGGCGTGCAGGCGCACGACTCCGACGTCTCCGGTCGCGAGAGCCGCGTCGACGAGGTCGGGCGTGGTCAGGATCGCGAAGCCGGGGTTCAGGGAGTCGTCGTCCGTATCGAGGAGGGGCAGGAGCTCCGGAACGGCGTCGCCGGGCCGCGACTCGAGGACCGCCACCGCCGCTCTCGATCCGCGGAGCGTCGCCCGCATCACGCTGGAGCAGAGGACGGCCGCGCCGATCGCGCTGCCCGCACTGATCGCCTCGGGATCGGGCGCGACGCCCTCCATCGCGTCGAACCAGGCCAGGCAGGCCCGGGACGCGGTCTCGAAGCCGACGTCCCCCAGGTCGCTGCCGAGGACGAGCGCCTCCTCCGCGAAGGAGCGGGCGCGCGAGAAGCGGCCCGCGAGCGACGTGGTCATCGAGGCGGCGAGGAGCGCCTGCGGGAGGATCCGGATGTCGCCGCGCGCGCGCAGCCCGGTGATCGCCTCCTCCAGGAGCTCCCGGGCGACCTCGACCTCGCCCGCCGTGTTGAGCGCGTAGCCGAGCCACCACGCCTCCTCCGGACCGCTCGCCCCGCCGGCCGCCGCGAGCGCACGCCGGACGACCTCGTCGCCGCGGGCGATCGGCTCGGTCACCGCCGCGAGCAGGACGGCGCGCGGATCGGAGTCGTCGAGGGCGAGCGCGCGCACCGCCTGGATCATCGGCTCCCCCGGCGACGCCTCGCGGTTGTGGTCCCAGGCGATGGCGGCGAGGTGCAGGAGCGCGGCCGTGGCGGCGTCGACGGCTCCGCTGCTCTGCAGCGCGTTCACCGCGGCGAGCGCGGGCGAGAGGTCGCCCCGAGAGAGGGCCGTCCGCCCGGTCGGCAGCGTCTCGCGCGTCCAGGCGGCGCGGGCGGTGAGCACCGGATCGACGGTCTCGCCCGCCGCGCGGTGCACGAGCAGCGCCGCCTCCGCGGTCCGGCCGGCGAGACCGGAGTACTCGGCCGCGTCGATCAGGCGCGAGACGCGCAGCGGCCCGGCGGGGGTCAGCTCCGCGGACCGCTCCATCGCCTGGGCCGCCAGGACGACGTCGCCGGTCGCCAGGCCCGACGCCGCGAGACCGGCGAGCTCCTCGCCCACCGGCCCGTCCGAGCCCGTCGCGAGCTCCGAGCGCCACCACAGCGTCCGGCTCGGATCGTCGCGGTGCTCCTGCACGAGCGTGCGGAGCACGGCCGCGCGCTCGGAGGGGCGGCTCACGCTCGTCACCGCGGACTGCACGAGGGGGTGCCGGAAGCGGAGGCCGCTTCCCGGCGTCCAGCTGAGCAGCGACGCGGCGACGGCTCTGTCGATCCAGGAGGGATCGGGGTGGCGGCCGAGCGCCAGGTTCGCCAGCCGGCTCGCCTCCTCCGCCGTCGCGACGTCGCCCAGCGCCACGGCCAGCACGGCGAGCCGCGAGGGCTGGTCGAGCTCCGCGAAGCGTTCGGCGAAGGCCGACTCGAGGCGTCCGGTCACCGCGCGGTCCTCCGCCTCGTCGGCCGACGGGTCGCGCCCGGTCAGCTCCACCAGGGCCAGCGGATTCCCGCGGGCGAGGTCGAGCAGAGCGCGCCGAGCGGCGCCGCGAGGAGGATGCGGGAGCGTGTCGAGGAGCGCGGCCGAGTCGGCGGCCGACAGCGGCCCGAGGTGGAGGTGCTCGAGGCCGGAGTCCTCCTCGGGCCGGTCCCTCGTGGTCATCACGACGACGACGCGGTCCTCCCCGATGCGCCGGGCGAGCATCCGCAGCGCCCATGCCGACTCCGGGTCGATCCGGTGCAGGTCCTCGACGACGACCAGCAGGGGCCGATCGGCGGCGGCATCGCTCAGGAGGGTCAGGGCCGAGAGGCCGGCCAGCAGCGGCGTCGGCTGCACTCCCTCCGCAAGATGGAAGGCGACGCCGAGCGCGTCCCGCTGCGGAAGAGGCAGGCCGTCGAGGCCCGGGCGGAGCGGGTGCAGGAGCAGCTGCAGCGCCGCGTACTGATCGCCCGACTCCGCTGCGGAGCCCGCGGTGCGCAGCACCCGCACGTCGCGGGAGCGCGCGTAGGCGACGACGTCCTCGACCAGGGTGGTCTTGCCGACCCCGGCGTCTCCGTCGATGACGAGCGCCGACCCGTGGGCGGCGATGCGGTCGACCAGCAGGCGGAGCCGCGCGAGCTCCGATCCCCGACCGACGACGAGCGTGTCCCGCTTCACGCGTCGAGTATCGCACCCTCGCGCAGACACTCCTCGACCCGGTGGCGGGCCCGGATGAAATCGATCGCGGCGGCCGCAGCGCTGCCGGCGGCGCCGAAGAAGGAGGTCAGGAAGTGGTCGCCTCCGTGCACCTCCAGGGTCTGCCAGCGGAAGGCGATGAAGCCGAAGGGGTCGACGCGCACCGGCGACGAGCCCTCGCGGAGCGGATACGCCTCCTGGCTCGCCCAGACGCGGCGGAAGACCCGCGAGCGGCCCCCGAGCGAGGCGACCAGCACCCGCAGCCGCGGGTCCGCCGGGTCGGAGTGGAAGCGGAGGGCCGCGGTCATCACGGCGATCGTGCGGTCCCAGTCCTCGTGCCGGGCGGCGTCGGTCTCGAGCGCCGCCGCGTCGACGACGGCCTCGATCATGTTGGTCCCCTGCTCGCAGACCAGGGGCAGGAACAGACGGCCGAGCTCGTTCACGGCGACGAGGTCCTGGTAGCGGTCCACCACGTAGGCGGGCGTCGTGGTCCAGGACGAGACCATGCTCGTCAGGCTGCCGATCTGCGCCGGCGTCGGCGCGGCCTGCGCCCACCCCGGCGAGCGCCGCGGCGCGGCGTGCCCGCCGAGCCGGAAGAGGTAGTCGCGCCCGTCCGCGTCGAGGCGGAACGCGCGGGCCAGGGCGTCCAGGACCTGCGCCGAGGGGCGGCGGTCCTTGCCCTGCTCGAGCCGCAGGTAGTAGTCCGGGCTGATCCCCGCGAGCACGGCGACCTCCTGCCGGCGCAGCCCGCTGACCCGGCGACGTCCGTCGGTCCCCAGGCCGACCTCATCGGGGCGCAGCCGGTCGCGGTGCCCCCGGAGGTAGGCGCCGAGCCGCGCGGTGTCCGTGTCCACGATCCCGCCCTTCTCTCCCCTCGAGGCTAGGGAGGCGGCGGGCCCGGCTCCACGGGACGCCGACCTAGATCCGCGGCGGGAGTACCTAGATCGGCGGGGCGGAGACGTCCGGGCGGTGGCGGTGGCGGCGGCGGCGGTGCGCGGCGGTGCGCGGCGGGGTGCGGCGGGGTGCGGAGGAGCGCACCGGCACTCGGCGCCCCCCTCCGCGGTCAGGCCCCCTCCGCGGTCGGGCCGGCTCCGCAGTCAGCTCAGCTCCGCCGCGGCGTCGGCGATGACCCGCGCGACCTCCTCCGGGTGCGAGCGCATCACCAGGTGCGGCGCGTCGAGCTCGACGACCGACCGCACGCCCGCCCGCCGGTAGCCGAACCGCTCGACGTCCGGGTTGATCGTCCGGTCCGCGGCCGCGACGACGCCCCAGCTCGGCCGGGTCCGCCAGGCGGCGACCGGGGCGGCCTCTCCGAACGCCAGAGCCGCGAGCGGGCGCTGGCCGACCGCGAGCACCGCCGCCTCGGCCGGATCGATCCCGGCCGCGAACACCTCCGGGAACGCCGACACCGCGACCGACACGTCCGTTCCCGGCTCCGCTCCGTCGATCGGGAACGGGGTGTAGACGAGGTTCGCCGGGAGGTCGGAGTCCGGGAAGGCTCCCTGCAGCTGCCCGAGGCTCTCCCCCTCCTCGAGCGCGTAGGCCGCGAGGTAGACGAGGCCGACCACGTTCTCCGCGGCGCCCGCCACCGTGATCACGGCGCCGCCGTACGAGTGGCCCGCGAGCAGGACCGGCCCGTCGAGCTGCTCCACGAAGGAGCGGAGGTACTCCGCATCGCCGAGCAGGCTGCGGTTCGGCACGGCCGGGACGCGCACCGCGTGGCCGGCGTCGAGCAGGATCCGCGTGACCGGGGCGAAGCTCGCGGCGTCGGCGAACGCCCCGTGGACGAGGACGATGGTGGGTGCGGTCATGGGTCTGTCCTTCCGGTCGGGCTGCGGTCCGGCAGCCGACTGCGCAGCCGATGCGGACCCGGGCCGAACCTAGGGCGGCGGACGGCGCGCGTCGTGACCCCGCGACTCCCCTGCCGACCGGGCGGCCGCCTGTCGCCCGCCCGAGGACACCCTCCAGTGCTCGTCCCGCCCGCTCACGGCGGGCCCGGCCCGCTGCAGCGTCCGCGTCCTGGTCCCGGCGGGGTCACCCTCCGCCGGCCGGATGTCCGAGGGCGCGACGCGTCGACGCGCCGGCTCCGCCTGCTCGAGCGC
Source organism: Rathayibacter sp. AY1B6 (assembly GCF_002932755.1). Taxonomy (NCBI): domain Bacteria; kingdom Bacillati; phylum Actinomycetota; class Actinomycetes; order Micrococcales; family Microbacteriaceae; genus Rathayibacter; species Rathayibacter sp. AY1B6. Next base: position 64,864 of record NZ_PSWL01000004.1, on the reverse strand, counting down.
CCGGGATCGCGGCGGGGCGGCTCTCAGGCTCTTCCGGCCGGAGACCGGGGCCGCGGCGCGTCAGCTCGCGAACTCCTCCGGCCAGCCCAGCGCGGCCAGCGACCGGCGCACGCGCTCGATGTCCTCCTCCGAGGGCAGCTCCGACGTCACTCCAGCGATCGCGGTGCCGACGTCCGCGCGGGAGGCGGGCGCGTCGGCGGCGAGACCGGCGGCCACCTCGGCGACCTCCTCGTCGCTCAGACGACGTCGGAGGAGAGCCAGCAGCGGCACGAAGTCCTGCTCGGGAAGCCCGGCGGGGTAGCCGGCGCGCAGCCAGCGGACGATGCGCGTGACCAGGCCCTCGCGGGTGTCCGGCTCGGCCAGCGAATCCGGACCCGCCAGCGGCCAGCCCGCGCTCGCGAGCCGCGAGGAGACGCGGGCGACGTCCTCGGGCATCGCCGGTCCGAGCAGCAGCTGCTCGATCCGCTCGCGCACCACAGCCCGCGAGACGACCGTCTCGGCCCGCTCCGACTCCGACAGGAGCTGCGCGACGACCTGCTCGACCTCGTCGGTCGTGAGGCTGCGGCGCAGCAGGCCCAGCAGCGGCAGGTAGTCCTGCTCCGGCACGCCGGACGGGTAGCCCGCGCGCAGCCAGCCGACCACGCGGGCGACGATCCCCTCCCGCGCCGCGATCGGATCGGTCGAGGCCATGCTCAGCCCTTGGGCACGAAGGTCGGGATCACGTGCTCGAAGCTCACCGACTGGCCCAGGCCCGTCGCGATGATGACGCTCAGGCCGATCACGACGGAGCCCACGACGAGCGCGAAGCAGAGCACGCCGATCCCGCGCAGCACCGGTGCGGGCAGACCGCTCCGGACCGAGGGGGCGTCGGACCCGCCCGAGGCGGGAGCACCGGCGGCGACGGCGAAGGAGCGGACGCCGACGGCGAAGAGCACGGGGAGGCCTGCTCCGAGGAGCACGGCGACGAGGGCCACCTGGCCGGCGGCGGAGAGGAAGAGGGAGAGCACGGTGCGGATCCTTTCGCTCAGACGCCGGCGGTCTCGGGCGCGGGGCGTGCCGCCGCGTCCTGCCACTCGTCGTTGACGTTGTGCGCGCCGATGCTGTCGCGGCGCGAGCGGATGTAGATGAAGGAGGCGACGGCGACGAGGACCGCGGCCATCAGCAGGCCGCCGGCCGCGCCTCCGACGAGGTGGCCGATCCACCACATCACGGCGCCGACCAGGGCGGCGGCCGGAAGCGTGATGACCCACGCGATCACCATGCGCAGCGCCACGCGCCAGCGCACCTGCGCGCCGGGTCGGCCGACTCCGGAGCCGAGGATCGAGCCGGTCGCGACGTGGGTGGTCGAGAGCGCGAAGCCGAGGTGGCTGGAGGCGAGGATGACCGCGGCGGAGGCGCTCTCGGCGGCCATGCCCTGCGGGGTGTCGATCTCGACGAGGCCCTTGCCGACGGTGCGGATGATCCGCCAGCCGCCGATGTAGGTGCCGAGCGAGATGGCCAGCGCGCAGCTGAGCTTGACCCAGAAGGGGACCGACTCGGTGTCGCTCCAGCCGCCGGCCGCGATCAGCGCGAGCGTGATCACTCCCATGGTCTTCTGCGCGTCGTTGGTGCCGTGCGCGAGCGAGACGAGGGAGGCGCTGCCGATCTGCCCGAAGCGGAAGCCGCGGTGGAGGCTCTTCTCGGCGAGGTTCCCGATCACACGGAAGACGAGCCAGGTGCCGATCGCCGCGACCGCTCCGGCGAGGACGGGCGACATCAGCGCCGGGAGGATCACCTTGCCGACGACGCCGTCGAGCTTGGTCCCGTCGCCGGCCCAGTTCACGCCGTTGAGCCCGAGGCCCGCGAGAGCGGAGCCGATCAGGCCGCCGAAGAGGGCGTGCGACGAGCTCGAGGGCAGGCCGAGCAGCCAGGTCAGCAGGTTCCAGACGATGCCGCCGATGAGGCCGGCCAGCACGATCAGCAGCAGAGCGGATCCGCCGTCCTCGAGCAGCGCCGGATCAGGTGCGCCGGAGGAGTCCTGGATCTTGACGACCGCGTTGGTGACGGTCAGCGCCACCTCGATGCTGAGGAACGCACCGACGAGATTCAGCGACGCCGAGAGGGCGACGGCGGTGCGGGGCTTCAGGGCACCGGTCGCGATGGACGTGGCCATCGCGTTCGCCGTGTCATGGAAGCCGTTGGTGAAGTCGAAGGCGAGGGCCGTGACGACGACGAGCGCGAGCAGGATGAAGGGATCCACGCAGACATGATGCTCCCGTGGCGGGAGGCGTCCCGGCGTGGTCGCGAGGCTTCACCTGCTGTTCACCTCGTGGGGTACGCCCGCCCGAGTAACCTGTGCGGATTCTCAGGCGGGCGGTGCGTCGGGCGGGTGGCGGTTCTCCGGAGCGCGCGTCGGCGGGCGGCGCTCCAGCGGACGGCGGTTCACCCGTGCCGGCACTGACGTGCGGCGCTCAGGCGAGCGTGTTCAGGAGGCCGAGCGCGGCAGCGGCGGGGTGAGGTCCGGGGTGTGCGCGGGGTCGGAGTCGGGGGCCGGCTCCTGCGGGGCGGCGGACTCGGCCGCGGTCTCGGAGTCCTCGGAGGACTCCTGGTCCTCGACGGGCTCCTGCGAGCCGGGCAGCGGCGGGGTGAGGTCGAGGGCGCCGACCGCCGGCTCGGCGGCGTGCTTCGGCGCAGCCGGGCGGTTCTCGGCCGCGGCCGCCTTCTTCGCCGCCTTCTCCTGGGTGCGCGTGAGCTTCTCGGTCTGCTCCGCCAGCTTGCGGGCCTTCTTGCGCAGCTTCTTGCTGGAGTCGCGGACCGCCTCGTGCGCTGCGCGCACCGACTTCTCGGCCTTCTTCAGCGCCTTCTTCGCGCGCTTCTGCGCCGCCTTGTCGCGTGCGTCCTTGTCCTTGCCGGTCCCGGCCATGTCCGCTCCTCCGCTCGTCGACCACTCCGGCCGACTCCCCCACGCTACCGAGCGGTACCCGCCCCGCGAACCCGCTGGCGAGCGCGCCCGGGTCGCGCTAGGCGCGCGGGAGGCGGGCGTTCTGCGGCCGTGCCGTCCTTGCTCCTCTGACCCCGGCTGCCCCCTCCCCTCCTCCGCGAGATGCCACCCCGGTTCTCGCGAGATGCCACTCCCCGGTCCGCGAGATGCCACTTGCGCGGGCGACACGCCGAGCCGAGCGGACTCAACTGGCATCTCGCGGGGCGGAGGGAGGCGGCAGCGGACGGCCGGGAGTCGCGGAGGGCGGCGGCCCTGTTCGCGGCTGGGAGTCGCGGGCGAGTCGGCCCCGCGGAGGGCGCGGGTTCGGCAGGCTGGGGCGATGGTCTTCCAGCACGATCCCGGCGGCTACCAGGGCCGCGCGGGACTCCGCCGCCCGATGCGCGGGCCCAAGCGCGACAGATGGATGTGGTGGCGCCTGGGCTCCGGAATCGCGGCGACGGTCGCCGGCGTGATCGCCCTGCTCGTCTTCACCGCCGACCGCTGAGCACGCCGCCGACCCGGCGTACCCCCGCCGCCGCTCGTCGAGCACTCCCGCCTCGCGCGCGCAGAGACACCGCCGAATGCACCCGGTCACCGGCGGCAGCACGGCGTCTCGGCGATCGGGCGGCGTCTCGCGCGGCAGCCGACGCGGCGCCCCTCCCGGCCACCTCGCCCCGGCGCACCACTCCCGCCACTCCGGATCGAGAGCCGATCGATGCGCTCAACCGCTTGACTCCGGAGGGTTCTCTCAGGTCGGATCCGGCGGATCGCGGGTAGTTTGGAGGGTCGCACCGGCTCAGCCGTGCGATCAGCCCCACTGCCCCACCCGGCGCTCGCCTCCCCCTCGAGTGTCGGCAGACCTGGAACCTCCTCTGCATGCACCGTTCGTCACGCGCCTCGACTCCCACCCCCGCAGGAGCCGAGACCGGCAGTCCGTCCGCCCTCCCGACCCGTCGCTCGCTCCGTGACTCGGAGTCCCGCAGCCGCCGCGCTTCCCGCGGCCCGTCGCGCCCCCGGGTCTCCGCCGTCGCCGCGATGACCCTCGTGGCCGGCATCGCGATCACCTCGACGATGCCCGCGTTCGCCGTGGGCGGCACCGCCGACTCCGAGCTGACCCGCGACACGGCCACTGCCGTCGCCGCGGCCCGCCCGCAGAGCTTCGTGGCGGCCGGAGTCGTGCAGCAGAGCGTCACCCGCGACTCCTTCGCCGCCGAGGCCAAGCCCGAGGTCCTCGTCCCCACCGCGTCCCTCGACGCGATCACGGCGACCTCCGGCGAGTCGACCGCGGCCGCCGCCGGAGCGTCCGGAGCGTGGGTCGTCCCGATCTCGGGTCACATCAGCAGCAGCTACGGTCCCCGCCCCGACGCGCCGGTCGCCGGCGTGAACCTGTTCCACAAGGGCACCGACCTCGCCGGCGCCTGCGGCACGCCCGTCCTCGCGGCCTCCAGCGGCACCGTCGAGGAGGCGTCGTACCAGGGCAGCTACGGCAACTGGATCCTGCTCGACAACGGCGGCGGCATCGAGACCGGCTACGCCCACAACAGCGAGCTGATGGTGTCGGTCGGCGAGAGCGTCACCGTCGGCCAGGTCATCGCGCTGCGCGGCTCGACCGGCGCCTCCACCGGCTGCCACCTGCACTTCGAGACGCGGGTCGACGGCGAGGCGGTCGACGCCGTGCCGTTCATGGCCGAGCTCGGCGTCCCGATCGGCTGACGCCCCCGTCGACTCGAGAACGCAGAAGTCGCGGTGATCGCTCTCGACCACCGCGACTTCTGCGTTCTCGTGCGCCCTCCGGCGGGCGTCAGGGCCCGGGGACGGTCCGCGCTCCGGTGGAGACGGCGGCCGACCAGTGCGCGTCGTCCGGCACCGTGGTCACCCTGATCTCGGCGTCCTGCTCGACGGCGATCTGCATGGTGCCCGTGTTGCCGCCTCCCGTGCCGGTGCGAGTCGTGCCCGGGCTGTAGACGCAGGACGATCCGCTCGTCATCAGGCCGACGACCTCGATCGTCACCTCGGCGTCCGCCGTGTCGCAGGCGACCGAGACGGTGATGTGCAGCGGCTCCCCGTTGAGGTTCACGGTCTGCGGATCGTCGGGGCCGACCTGGTCGGTCCACCGCACGGCGGCGGTCGCTCCCTCGGGCAGCGTCACAGGCCCGAGCGGAGCGTCGGTGGGCGTCGCGGTCGGAGCGGTCGTCGTCGGGGCGGCGGTGCCGGAAGCGGTCGGTGCCGTCTCCTCCGCCTGGTCGGCGCCGCCCGTGCAGCCGCTCAGAGCGAGCGCCGCGAGCAGTGCCGAGGCGCCCAGCGCGGTCGCGCGCCGTCCGGCCCGGAGTCCCGTCGCCCGGCGCGGAGCGGTCGTTCTCGTGGTGTCCACGGTGGTTCCCCCTGTCCACTGGCGTCCCTCCGGTCTACCCGAGCCCGCGCGGCCGCGGACCGCACTCTGCGGCGGTTGCCAGGGTCGGGAGCCGTGCTGCGGATCGACGTGGAGCTCCTCCGAATCGGCGCGGCGGCCCGTCGATCCGCTCGGGTGCCGCGGATGATCGGCTCCGGGCGGATCCGACGCCCGCCGCTCCCGGCGCATCCCGCCGAGCCGGCCCCTCCGCACCCGGAAGGCACCGCCATGATCGCCTCGAACACCTACCCCTTCGCCGGACGCACCGTCCTGGTCACCGGAGCCGGCTCCGGCATCGGCCGCTCCATCGCGCGCGCCTTCCTCGAGCAGGGCGCGAGCGTCGCGGTCGCCGGGCGCACCCCCGCCACGCTCGAGGAGACCGTCGCCGGCTTCCCGGCCGAGCGCGTCCTGATCGTCCCCACCGACGTCTCGGTCCGAGCCGAGGTCGACGCGCTCGTCGAGGGCACCGTCGCGAGGTTCGGCGGGATCGACGTCCTCGTGAACAACGCGGCCGGCCACCTCGGCGGCCCGATCGAGGAGGTGGAGGACGACGCCTGGCACTCCCTCTTCGCCACGAACGTCGACGCCCTCTTCTACGCGGTGAGGGCGGCGCTCCCGCACCTGAAGGCGAGCCGCGGCAACATCGTCGTCGTCTCCTCCGTGTCGGGCATCCGCGGCGACTGGGGCCAGGCCGCCTACAACGCGACCAAGGGCGCGATCACGACCTTCGTGCAGTCACTGGCCCTCGACTTCGGCGCGCACGGCGTGCGGGTCAACGCCGTCGCTCCCGCCTTCACGCAGACGCCGCTGACGGAGTCGATGGCGTCGACTCCCGAGGAGCTCGCGCCCTTCATCGACCGCATCGCCCTCGGACGCCCCGGACAGCCGGACGACATCGCCCCGCCGGTGCTCTTCCTCGCCAGCGCGGACGCGGCGTACATCACCGGCGCGATCCTCGCCGTGGACGGCGGGACGAGCGCCTCGACGGGGCAGCCGCACCTCTAGCCGGGCTAGGGAAGCAGCAGCTCGTCCACCTGTCGAAGGCCGCAGAGGGCACGGTGTGTCCGTAGGAGAACGCACAGTGATAGCGGTCGTGGCCTCAAGCGTGGCAGGAGAGCCGGACATCACCCTCACCGGCGTCGCATCGGGGATTTCATGGTCGGCGCCGCCACTAGAGGCAGAATTGACGGAATGCTCTGGCGCCCGGTGAAATTTTGAGTCCTCGCCCCAATCTGCAGGCATCATGCGGCAGACTAGCGATGTGCCTGAAACCGAAACTACACGTCCGATGTGGACCGACGAGCCTTTTAACGTTGATTCCGAAGACTCGTTCGGCCGCGCATCCTTCACCGACACGATAGTGAAGCGGATACAGAGCGCTAGTGCGACTGATTCGAGCACGGTTTTTGGGCTGGTGGGTCCGTGGGGATCCGGTAAGACGTCAATTTCGGACCGTGTACGAGTCGGTCTTGCAAATGATTGGTTGATAGCGGACTTCACCCCGTGGTCAAGCGGGGACGCCGCCTCGATGTCTTTAGAATTTGTAAGCACATTAGCCGATCTCCTGGGCGAGAAAGCGGCAGGTGAATCGCGAGCGAAGCTGGCAAGTTATGCAGGCTTTATAGCACCGTTACTCGGTGCGATTCCGGTTGTCGGTGGTGGGGTGAAGGGCGCTGCTGAGCACGCTCTCGACGCTATCGCCAGCCGTCCGCCCTGGCATAAGCAGTTCGCAGAGTTTGCAAAATTGATTCAATCGCTCGAAAAGCGTGTGCTCATCGTGATAGATGACGTAGACCGGCTCGGCGGAAGTGAATTGCTCACTCTGCTAAGAATCATTAGACTACTCGGCCGTTTTCGCGGCGTTCATTATCTCATTGCATATGATCAAGATACAGTCGAAGACCTGTTGCGTTCTACCGGATCCGTGGGACGTTCTTCAGCTTTTATGGAAAAAATTGTTCAGTACCCCTTTGAAGTACCGCCCATTCCGCGCGCTGCGGCGATTCGCCTCCTGAATGGGCTGATAGAGGAGCTTCTTGCCGTAACTAACACGAGACTTGAGCCGCTGGACCTGCAACGCGCATCCGGTCTCGTCGATGCACTTGCGCCACAACTGCGTACGCCAAGAGGACTGGGGCGTTTCAAAGAGCACTTGGCGGCTTTCGCGGAACATGTACCGGCGGCCCGGTTGGATCTTCTCGATTACATTGCCGTGACGTGGCTTCGACTTAACGCACACGGCGTCTGGTCGCAACTTGAGTCTTGGTACCACGAGCTCACAAGCGGTGAACGAGCCACTTCCGTCACCGCGGCCGTGCCGCTCACAGCAGATGACTGGGAAGACAGGATTGCTGCGGCTCATCCGCAAGCGCACCGTGCAGGCACCTTGGAAGTACTGTCCTTCCTCTTCGAGGGCGTCGACATTCGAGGAAGGCGCTCGTTCGCGACGCACCCACGAGCAATGAACGACCGAACCTACTTCGGGCGCTACCTTCTTCTCGCAATCCCGGAGGACGACGTTGACGATGAATTAATCCGCATGGTTGGGTCCCAAACAGACATTGACAAATTTGAGAAGCCAGCCGGTGAACTCGCGAAGATCATTGATGGCAGCGACGACTCGCTCGCACACCTTGCTCTTACTCGCCTTGCGGCGCTTCGGTCCGGGAATGAGATTCCAAATCCTCTACTTCTGAAATTCCTTTCCGACCGAATCAAGTTAAGAAACGGAGAAGACGAGCGCGTTGGGTCCCCGCGAAACGGTTCGCGTGTGCTCCTTGCGAGAGAAGTAGCTGTTTCTATTCTCGCGGGCGAGATAAGCGCCGAGGCTGTTATCGAGCTACTCGGCGAGGAGGAGTCTCTGACTGTAGTCTGGATGGTACCTCGCTCGGCTGAGTTCCGCGGCAGAGGCCGCGAGATCGCCGACCACTTTGCACGCCTTTGGGCCAGCAATTTACGGAATGATCCGAGTAGGTATATGCACGAAGGTCGACTCGGCGCGGTCGCCGAAGTCGTCACCTACTGCCTAGAGCCTAAAGAGACAGAGGGCCTTTTAGACGGAAACATTACCGATTTCGATAGCTTACTCAAAATCGCGAAGGAATTTGTTTACGTGGCCGAATGGGTAGGAAATTCTCTTTCCTATGAGCTCCGCTTCCGAAAAGATGTATTTCAGCTACTCGTAAGCGCAGCAGTGCGCCAACAGTACCGCTCTGCCGTGCTCGGCAAAGCTGGACAGATACAGTATGAGACGGAAGATCGCCCCTCGCGCGAAATCTCGGAGGAGGTTCTGCTCGCGTTTGCAAACGACTCGCTAAGCGCGCTCTATACATAGCGGCGTGAGGAATCATGTCACTTTTGGGCGATCGCACGGCGGGGCATCCGCTCTCATGTCGCACAGATAGCCGCTACCGCACCTCGCCGCCATTCTATTCCGTTGAACGATCCCCTTAGGGGTCGACCTAATGCCCTCCTTGCCGAACACGGCGATGCCCTGCGACCAGAACTGGAACACCGAGATGATCGGGCTTCCGCGGGAGCCGAATTGCGAATACAGGTCGGGGAAGTCTGTCCACCGGCACACCTTCGCGGCTTCATCGAGGACCCCGACGAGGGGCGTGTGCAGTCGTCCGCCGGGTGAGGTGTCTGCGAGGTCGATCGCCGCCTCGAGGGTGGCCGCGGTGAGCGCGGTGACGAGGGGGCCAGCGGTGCCGGCGCCTTCCCTGGAGAGGGAGTAGAGCGTGCCGGAGCCGCGGACGGACCTCGCCGGGTCGAACTGCGGCCACGGGTCGGCGGTGCGGCGGAAGTTCACCCAGTCCGCGACCTGCGTGTTCCTCAAGTACGCCGCCACCTCCTGAGCGGTCGGGTAGACCGAGCCGCGCAGCTTCTCGGTGGACTGGATGATGCCGAGCACCGCGTCGCCTTTCATGGATATCCGCCGGAGCGCAGCAGCCGCACCGGCTCTTCGTTGGTGACGTCGGTGAGCCACGCGAACACCTGACTGATCGGCTTCTACCCGCCGCGGCGGCGAGCCGCCTCGAGGCCTCCCTGACCGCGCACCCAGACTCGACCGACACCTGTGGAGTATCGTGGAGTCAATTGCATGCAGACGCATGGATACGGACTCGCCGACCGCACGGCCTCCGAGCCCATCCCTCTTCGAGCAGGAGTCGTCATGACCACCACCAGCACCCGCTTCACCGACCGCGTCGTCCTCATCACCGGAGGAGGATCCGGACTCGGCCGCGCCGCCGCGGTCCGCCTCGCCCAGGAGGGCGCGAAGCTCGCCCTCGTCGACATCTCCGAGCAGGGCCTCGCCGCCACGGTCGACGTCCTGCCCGAGGGCACCGAGTCGATCACCGTCCTCGCCGACGTGTCGAAGGAGGCGGACGTCGACGCCTACGTCGCGCGCACCCTCGAGGCGTTCGGACGGATCGACGGCTTCTTCAACAACGCCGGCATCGAGGGCCGCCAGAACCTCACCGAGGACTTCACGGCCGACGAGTTCGACAAGGTCGTCGCGATCAACCTCCGGGGCGTGTTCCTCGGTCTCGAGAAGGTGCTGAAGGTGATGCGCGAGCAGGGCTCGGGCATGGTCGTCAACACCGCGAGCGTCGGCGGCATCACCGCGATCGGCAACCAGTCCGGCTACGCGGCCGCCAAGCACGGCGTCGTCGGCCTCACCCGCAACTCGGCGATCGAGTACGGCGAGTTCGGCATCCGCATCAACGCGATCGCGCCCGGGGCCATCTGGACCCCGATGGTCGAGAACTCGATGAAGCAGCTCGACCCCGAGAACCCGCGCAAGGCGGCCGAGGAGTTCATCCAGGTCAACCCGACCAAGCGCTACGGCGAGGCCGACGAGATCGCCTCGGTCGTCGCCTTCCTCCTCTCGGACGACGCCTCCTACGTCAACGCGACCGTCCTCCCGATCGACGGCGGTCAGTCGATCAAGTACTGAGGCCTGCTCCGCGGAGGGAGCGCCTGCCCCGGCGGGCGGCCCCCTCCGCTCCCGCCGCCTCTCCCGGGGGACCCGGCCCGACGGCTCCTCCACAGGGCGCTTCCCGCTCCGGGGTCTCCTCGAGCGGCTCGTCCCGCGCATCACCCGTCCCGCGGCGGGAGCAGAATGGGGTCGGTCCCGCCGGACCTCGACCGCTACGGAGACATGCATGAACCCCACCGGGAGCTTCCGCGCCGCCCGCGACACCCTCCTGCAGCACCGCACCGATGCGGTCGCCGCGAACGAGGCCTTCCAGTGGCCGGACGTCGGGCCCCGCTTCAACTGGGCGGTGGACTGGTTCGACGCGATCGCGATCGGCAACGAGCGCCCCGCCCTCTGGATCGTGGAGGAGGACGGCTCCGAGGAGCAGTACTCCTTCGACCGGATGCGCTGGCGCTCCGACGAGGTCGCCGCCTGGCTCCACTCGGTCGGCGTCGAGCAGGGCGATCACGTGATGCTCATGCTCGGCAACCGCCTCGAGCTGTGGGAGTCGATGCTCGCGATCATGAAGCTCGGCGCGGTCATCCTCCCGACGACGACCCTGCTCTCGCCCGCCGACCTGGCCGACCGCCTGGAGCGCGGCGAGGTCGCGCACGTCATCGCGGACGCCTCCGAGACCGCCAAGTTCGACGAGATGGAGGGGGACTTCGGCCGCATCGCGGTCGGCGGCGCGGTCGAGGGCTGGCTCGACTACGCCGACTCGCTCGAGCCCTTCGGCATCAGCCCGACGGTGGTCGTCGAGAGCTCCGATCCGTGCCTGATCTACTTCACCTCCGGCACCACCTCGAAGCCCAAGATGGTCGTTCACACCCACGAGTCGTATCCCGTGGGGCACCTCAGCACGATGTACTGGCTCGGCGTCCAGCCGGGCGACGTGCACATGGCGATCAGCTCGCCGGGCTGGGGCAAGCACGCCTGGAGCTGCTTCTTCGCGCCGTGGAACGCGGAGGCGACGGTGTTCGTCTACAACTACAGCCGCTTCTCCCCCACCGCTCTGCACCAGCAGCTCGACCGTGCCGAGGTCACCACGTTCTGCGCGCCGCCGACCGTCTGGCGGATGCTGATCCAGTCGGCGCTGGGAGCGAAGCCGCGCGCGCTGACCGAGATCCTCTCCGCGGGCGAGCCGCTGAATCCCGAGGTCATCGCGACCGTCGAGCGGGAGTGGGGCCTCACGATCCGCGACGGCTACGGCCAGACCGAGACCACGGCGATCATCGCGAACCCGCCCGGCGCCCCGGTGGTCCCCGGAGCGATGGGCCGCGCGCTGCCCGGCGTCGCCATCGCCCTCGTCGACCCCCTGACCGGCGAGCCCGCCTCCACCGGCGAGATCTGCCTCGACCTCTCCGTCGAGCCCGTCAACCTGATGTCCGGCTACCTCGGCGACGAGGACCGCACCGAGCGCGCCCGTGCCGACGGCTACTTCCACACCGGCGACGTGGCGGTCCGCGCGGTCGACGGCACGATCACCTTCGTCGGCCGCACCGACGACATCTTCAAGTCCTCCGACTTCAAGATCTCGCCGTTCGAGGTCGAGAGCGTGCTGCTGCAGCACCCCGCCGTCGCCGAGTCCGCCGTCGTCCCGGCTCCGGACGAGGTGCGCCACAGCGTGGTGAAGGCCTACGTCACCCTCGCCGAGGGCTGGGAGCCGACCGCCGAGACGGCGAGCGCGATCTTCGCCCACACCCGCGAGCTGCTCTCCTCCTTCGAGCGGGTGCGGCGCCTCGAGTTCCATCCCCTGCCCAAGACGATCTCGGGCAAGATCCGCCGCGTCGAGCTGCGCGAGCGCGAGGAGGAGGCGTTCCGCCGCGGCGAGGAGATCCCCACCGAGTGGCGCGCCGACCGCCTCTAGGCGCGGCGCGCGGCCCTCGTCCGCCGACACACCGCCGCAACCGCCGAAGCACCGCTGAGGCGGCGGTGCCTCGACGGGAGGGGGCGGGCCGGGACGCCGGCCGCCGGTGACCAGCGCCGACGGCGATCAGCGACGACGGCGATCAGCGCGGCGTCAGCGGGGGCGCACGGCGATCAGCTCGCCGTGGTCGCGGACGCCGGGGGCGCTGCGGCGGAGGGAGTGGGTCGCCTCGAGGCCCGCCTGCTCGGCGAGCGCGCGCATCTCGGCGAGCGGATGGAACCAGGCCGGTGCGACGGCGTGCGCGAACGCCTCCGTGCGCGGACCCTCGAAGAAGCCGATCAGCACGCTTCCGCCCGGTCGGAGGTGCGCGGCGAGCGCCGCGACCGCGCCGGGCAGCTCCGCCGGCCGGAGGTGGATGAGCGAGTACCACGCGAGAACGCCCCCGAGGCAGTCGACGTCGAGCTCGAGCGCCGAGCCGAGCCGGAACGGGACGTCCGGGAACCGCGCCCGCGCCAGCGCGACGAACTCCGGCACCGGGTCGACGCCGATCGCGGCGGCTCCGCGGCGCTGGAGGAACTCCGTCCAGTGCCCGGGCCCGCAGCCCACGTCGGCGACCGTGCCCTCCAGCCCGTCGGCCCACGACCCGATCAGCTCACGGTCGGCCGCGGGCCCCGCGTCGACCGATCCGAGCAGCGCCGCGTACTCCTCCGCCCGCGCGCCGTACGCGTCCCGAACCTCGTCCATTCGGCGAGCGTAGGCCGCCCGGGAGCGGCGCGCACCGGGCACTCGGAGGCGCGTGGCACGTTCCGCGGTGCCGTTGGCGCGGCTCGGGCGGCGCGGTCCAGTGGCGCGTTCTGACGTCCGAGCGCGCCTGCCCCGTGAGCGTTCGCGCCCGGCGTCCCGAGGCGCTCCACGAGGACGGATCATCGAGGTGCCGCGCGCCCCGTCCCCACCCCGAAGGAGACCCGATGACCCCTGCCGACGCCGCCCCCGCCCTGCCCGCCGCCGCCCTCGTCTTCCCGCTGCTCGTCGGCGTCGCGCTGCTCGCCTCGGGCGCGACCGCCCTGCTCCGCGCCGCCGGCCCCCACGGCGTGCGGAGGCGCCTCGCGGAGTCCCGCGCCCTCGCCGCGGCCCTCGGCGGAGGCCCGGGCTCGCGCGGGTGGAACGCCCGGGGAGCCGTCCCCGCCGGCCTGCGGATCGTCGTCGGCGCCCTCCTCCTGCTCGCCGCCGGCCCGGCCTACACGGCGGCCGCCCTCGTCGCCGCGGCCCTCTGCGCACTCGCCCTCGCGCGCGCCGTCCGCCGCTTCGCCCAGGACCCGGAGGGCGACCCGCCCACCCCGGCCGCGGTCGCCGCCACGGCCGCGCTGCTCGCCTTCGCCACCGTCGCCGCGGCCCAGGGGATCCTCGGATTCACGGGCGTCCCGGCGCACCTCCGGGGGTTCGACCAGCAGGACCTGAGCTGGGCGGCCGCCCTCGTCGGAGTGGTCGCCGCCTGCGGCCTCCTGCAGCTGGCGGGACGCGCAGCGGAACCCGCGACCGCACCGGAGGCGGGCGTCAGGCGGCGCGGCTGATGCTCGGAGCTCCCACGCTGGACGCGCCCCCGCACCTCGTCCTCCACGGCAGCGCGGTGCGTCTCTCGCCCGCCCGCGGCTCGGTGGCCGTGATCACCTTCTGGATGCAGTTCCACAACTCCGGCACCGACGCCCTGCACGACCTCGCCCTGTTCTGCGGCTCCTTCACCGACGGCTCGGGGGTCGAGCTCGACTACGACGAGGCTCCCGTCACCGTCGTCGGCCGGACCGAGCGGGTCGCATCGGGAGCGGGATTCGTGGCCGTCGCGCATTACACGATCGCGCCGCTGCGGGCGCCCCGGACGCTCCGCCACTCCATCGTGCTGCGGGGCCGCACGAGCGACGACCGGCCCTTCACCGACGTCGCCGCGCTCGAGGTCCACGTCGATCCGAGGCGCACACCGGAGGTCCGGTTCCGTCCCCCGATGGCGGGATCCGACACCTTGCGGTGGAGGTGAGCGACGGATGCGATCGCATGAAGACTTCTCACCAAGGGCCCGGGTCGGCCAGGGTAGAGGGATCGCGTCGCACGGAGGACGCGCCAGAGGAAAGGACTCCGCCGTGAGGGGAATCGCAGAAGGCAGCCGACCGATCGTCGATCGCGGGGTGTCCCGCCGGGACACCGCGGCGGCCGCGTGGCTGGCGCGGAGCGGTGTCGACGTCCGCGCGAACGGCGCGTTCCGCATCGTGGCCGACACCCTCTGCAGCGACGGCGTCGAGGTCCTCCGGATCTGGCACTCGCCGGCCCGCCTGCACCGCGCCTCCGCCATCGGCCCGGGCGTGCGCCTGATCATCCCGCTCGAGGGCGTGCTCGTGATCCAGCCGGACGACCCGGCGGCGCTCGAGGTCCGCGTCGAGCCGGGCGACATCGCCTTCCTCCACTGCGACTCCCCGTTCACGATCGTGACCGACACCCCGAGCGCCCGCACCGAGATCGCCCTCGACCGCCCGCTGCTGGGACTGGTCGACTCGGCCGACCGCGGCGCCGTCGTCACCGAGGCCGACGCGGCCAGCCGCGGCATCCTGCTCTCGACCGTCAACGCGACCTTCGGCTCCACCCTCGACGCCGACTCCCCCGCCTTCCCCCTGGTGCGGGCGGCCGTCGAGCAGCTGGCGGGCGCCGTGCTGGCGACCTCGCTGCCGCGCGAGAGCAGCGAGGACGTCTACACGCGCGCCCTCGCCCTGATCTCGGCGATGTCCACCGACCCCCGCCTCTCGGTGCAGGAGATCTGCGAGCGCCTCGGGGTCCCGAAGCGGACGCTGCAGCGCACCTTCGCGCGGAACGGCACCACGGTGTTCGACGAGATCCGCCGCGCACGCCTCACGACCGCGCGCGCCCTCCTCGGCGGGAGCGACTCCCCGCCCTCGCCCGAGCACGTGCTGAGCAGCTACGTCCGCTCGCAGCGCCTGCGCCGCGACCTGCTCCACCTCGAGGCGGTGCCCACCTCGCAGCTGGGCTGACACGGGGGCCGCAGCGCCCTCGGGAGCCCGGTCGTCGGCCGGCGATCACGGCGCGGGCGTACGCCTCCGGTCCGGACGCATCGGCTCGGAGGCTCCACCCGCCGCAGCCGTCCCGCGCTCAGCCCGGGTACGGCACCGACGCCGACGGCCAGCCGGAGGCCGCCAGCTCCGCGCGCAGGCGGTGGTGGTGCTGCACCGCCCCGAGGGAGTCCGTGCGGAAGGCGATCGCGAGGGCCGCGTCGGCCCAGTAGGCGTCCCAGCCGGAGTAGCGCTCGAAGACGCGGTCGCCGACCGCGGCCAGCAGCTCCCAGGCGCGCGCCGCGGGGAGGTAGCCGGCGACGTAGGCGTAGCGGATCGCGCCGATCGTGCGCTCGGCGTCGCCCGCGAGCAGGAGCAGCGGCGGGCGCCCGTCGACCGCCTGGGCCAGCTCGAGGAGGTGGAACTCGCTGCCGCCGGTGAGCGCGGCGACGCGGGAGCGCATCCGCTCGGCGTCGGCGGAGGCCGAGACCTCGGCGAAGCGGGTCGAGAGCGGCCCGCGGGTGAGCACGTCGGCGACCAGCAGCTCGACGTCGTCGGCCGAGGCGATGCGGAAGTCGCGGTCGAGCGCGACCCGGTGCTCGACGAGCGGATGCAGCGGCAGCTGCTGCCACGGCGCTCCCTTCGCTCCGTCGGCGTAGCGGTGCCGCAGCTCCTCCGGGAGCTCCGCCCACGAGGGCTGGAACGCGAGCGACGAGTTCCAGCCGGCGAACGAGAAGTCGCTGACCGCGTCGAGCGCGAGCAGCTGCTGCTGGCGGAGGGACGGGGTCGGCGAGCCGGCCGCGCCGAGGTACGCGAGCTGCTCGCGACGCGGCGCGCGCGCATCCCACTGCTGGAAGCCCACCGTGGCGGCGAGCAGCCCGAAGGCCAGAGCGAAGGCGAACGCCGTGAACGCGACGACGCTCTCTCCGCCGCCGAGCGCGAGCCCCCACGCGAAGCCGACCAGGCCCACGGGAGCGGCGAAGGCGGTCACCAGGAGGGCTCGGCGTCCGGCGCCCTGCCCGCGCCGGTGCGCATCGGCCGCCCGCGCGTAGCGCAGCCGGGGGCGGACGGGGAACTCGACGTCTCCGGGATGGTTCTGCAGCGGCACGGTCGCAGCCTAGGGGCGCGGGTCGCGCGGATGTGTGCTTGCCTGGTCGCATGACTCTCGCCGAAGCACTCCTCGAGCGGGCCGACCTGCAGAAGCGGATCGAGGCCCTCCAGTCGCGGATCGTCGCGAACGCCTCCTACCAGGAGGGAGAGGAGCCGACAGAGGACCCGGCCGAGCTGCTCGCCGACTGCACGCGCGCACTGGGCGAGCTCGAGCGGCTGGTCACGGCGATCAACCTCACCAACGCGACGGCGACCACTCCCACGGGAGAGGTGCTGACCGCGGCGCTCGCCCGCCGCGAGGCCCTGCGCGCTCGGCACAGCCTCCTGACCCGCGCAGCCGACGCTGCCGCCGGCGAGCGCGGCTACCGCCAACTCCGCAGCGAGCTGCGCCGCCTGCCCGCGCTGCCGGTGCGGGAACTGCGCGAGCAGGCCGACGCCGTGGCGCGGGAGCTGCGCGGGCTCGACGCCGACGTCCAGCGGACGAACTGGGGGGTCGAGCTGCAGAGCTGACAGGAGACGCGGTGAGTCGGTAGGCGCACCGGAGCGAGCACGCACCGTCGGGCCGGCGGTTCATCCGGCCCTCTGTCACGCGGTGGGCAGCGTCCCGGCTCCGGCCGTCACTCACAGCCCAGCACCGAGGACCGGTGACCGCGCAGACAGGACACCTCATCACCATGTGCTGGCCGGTGCGCCGAGGGCGGGTTCGGGGACCTCACCGCGTCTCGGATGTCAGTACTCGATGCGCCCGCGCCGGTCGTGGAACTCCCCCGACGGGCCGTCGGAGCCGAGCAGGGCGAGTGCGACGGTCGCGTCCGTCCCCTCGGTGACGGTCTGGTGCCCGCCGTGGCCGTTGAAGTCGGTCGCGGTGTAGCCGGGGTCGCTCGCGTTGATCCGCATCGCCGGCAGGTTCTTCGCGTACTGCACGGTGAGCGCGACGACCGCCGCCTTCGACGCCGCGTACGGGATCGCGGTGACGGGGAACTCGTCGTGGCCCTCGGTGCTCAGCCAGCGCGGCCAGCCGACTCCGGACGCCACGTTCACGACGACCGGGGCCGCGGAGGCCCGCAGCAGCGGAACCGCGGCCTGCGTGACGCGGACGATGCCGACGACGTTCGTCTCGAGGACGCCCGCCATCGCCTCCGGTGTGAGGTCGTCGACCCCGAACGAGGTGCCGAGCACGCCGGCGTTGTTGACGAGCACGTCGAGTCCGGGCAGGGAGGCGATCGCGGAGTCGACGCTCGCCTGATCGGTGACGTCGAGGCGGACGGGGTGGGCGCCGAGCGCGCGGGCGGCGTCGCCGTCGGCGGTGTCCCGCATGCCGGCGTAGACGGTGTGGCCCGCCTCGAGGAGTCGGCGGGCGGTCTCGAGGCCGAGGGAGCGGTTCGCTCCAGTGATGAGTGTCGTGGTCATGCGCCCATCCTTCGCGGGTCGTCGAGCCTCGACCAGGCCGCGCTCGACGGGGGGACCGGCAGTACCTGGCTCGGCGACGGAGGGCGGAGGAGGATGGGCGGCATGGAGGAGTTCGCGACGGTGCTGCGCTCGTGGCGCGACCGCATCCGTCCCGCAGACGTCGGCCTGCCCGCGGGGTCGGGCCGCCGCGCTACGGGCCTGCGCCGCGAGGAGCTGGCGGCGCTCTCGGGCGTGAGCGTCGACTACCTGGTGCGGCTCGAGCAGGGACGCGCGCGGAACCCGTCGCCGTCGATGCTCCGCTCGCTCGCCGTGGCGCTCCGGCTCACGGACAGCGAGCGCGACCACCTCTACCGGGTCGCCGGTGCCGCCGTCCCCTCGCCGGGAGTCGTGCCGCAGCACGTGAGCCCGGGCGTGCAGCGGATCGTCGACCGCCTGGGCGACGTGCCGCTCGCGGTGTTCACGGCGGCCCACGACATCCTGCTGTGGAACCCGCTCTGGGCCGCCCTCAACGGCGATCCCTCGGTGTTCACCGGGCTGGAGCGGAACCTCGTCTGGCGGCACTTCACCTCCGGCCACGCGGGCACCGAGTTCGACGCGCAGCACGAGGAGGACTTCGCGAGCGACCTCGCGGCCGACCTGCGCGCGGCGACCGGGCGCTACCCGCGCGATCCGGTGCTCGCCTCCCTCGTCGCCCGGCTGCGCGAGGAGTCGCCCGAGTTCGAGCGGCGCTGGGCGGAGGTGCGCATCGCCGAGCACCGCGCGAGCCGGAAGACGGTGACGCGGACGCCGGTCGGACCGATCACGGTCGACTGCGATGTGCTCACGGCTCCGGGCACCGACCTGCGCATCGTCGTCTACACGGTGGCGCCCGGCAGTGAGGACGAGGCTCGGCTCGACCTGCTGCGGGTGACGGGGCTGCAGGCGCTGAGCACGGCGCCGGCGTGAAGGGGGACGGGCGCGGCTGGGGCGCGCACAGCGGAGCGGGGCGCTGAACCGGGCTGAGCTGAGTCGAGCCGGCTGAGCCGAGCCGAGCCGGGCGGGGCAGGCCGGGCTCGTCCCACAGCGGGCGGGACCGGCTCGGCGCGGCCGACGGCGCAACCTGCCGATGCGGGCGAGCGGCGGCGAGTGACGGCCGAGGTGGACGGCGAGACGCGTCCGCGGCGCCGACGTCCGCGTCCCCGGACCGCCCGCCACCCCTGCTCAGGACGAGCAGTACGCGGTGATGAACG
The DNA here is from genome assembly GCF_002932755.1 of Rathayibacter sp. AY1B6. Taxonomy (NCBI): domain Bacteria; kingdom Bacillati; phylum Actinomycetota; class Actinomycetes; order Micrococcales; family Microbacteriaceae; genus Rathayibacter; species Rathayibacter sp. AY1B6. The sequence goes on along the minus strand of NZ_PSWL01000004.1, from coordinate 45,869 downwards.
CGGAGAGCTCGCCCTTCTGCTCGGGGGTCGCGGCGACGACGACGGTGCCCTGCCGGCCCGCGGTCTCGACGGTGACCGGCAGGCGCGTGCCGACCTTGTCCTCGGCGAGCGCGTGGGTGTCGCAGCGGGTGGGGACGGCGTCCAGGACCACGGAGTCGAGGGTCCCGGCGGGCACGGAGCGGTCGAGGATCCAGGCGTCGGCGGCGTCGGGCGGCTGCAGGAGGATCGTGGCGTCCACGCTGCGGAGCACGATCGGGGTGCCGCGGACGTCGGCGGTGATCGTGAGGCGCGCGGGCTCGTGCGCGGCGCCGCCGGACGTGTCGATCCGCAGGGCGAGGTCGGCGTGGACGGTGCGGGCGAAGCAGCCGGAGCGGACGAGCGCGTCGACGAACGAGAACGGGTCGTCGGCGGGGTACGCGTGCTCGCCGTGGCCGTCGATCGCGAGGACGACCTCGAGCGCGGCGGGCGGCTCCGCGGCCGGGCAGGCGGGCTCGGGCACGTCGACGCGGAGGTCGCGCGAGGTCCCGTCGGGGACGCCCGTGCCGCCGGTCCACGTGAGCGGGGCGGCGAGGCGCGGGTCGGCGAGGCGGGCCGCGGTGACCTCGATCGGGGAGCCGCTCCCGTTGTGCACCTCGAAGGCCATGGTGCCGCCGGCGATGTCGGAGCGGTTCTGCTGGACGGAGACGGTGACCCCGGGGGCCGGGGCGGACGGGGCGGAGGAGCGGGCCGGGTCGGGGGCGGCCTGAGCCGGGGTGGCGGTGGTCGCAGCCGCGGTGGCCGCCGCGGTGCCGCTCGGGGCGCCTGTCGCGCCTGCCGGCACGCAGGCCGCGAGGGCGGGCAGGAGGAGCAGCGCGGCGGCGAGGGCGCGGAGGCGTCGCATCGTGCCTCCCTCCGCTCGCCGTCAGTCTGGCGCCCCGGCCCCCTCTCCGCGAGCGGGCGCTCCGCCCCCTCAGCTCGATCGATGCGTCACGAACGGTCGCCACGGCGGCCGGATGACGACCGTTCGTGACGCATCGCCGGAGCGACGGGGGTGAGGACGGGGGACGCGCACCCATTCGGGTGTGCGTCCGCTCCGAAGAAGGAGGGGACTTCAGGAGGAGACAGATGCACGCGGCAGATGGCACGTCGGCACGATCGTCGCGCGAGTGCGCGCATCCGCAGCGATCGGGGCCTCCGGGCTCGACGCGGTGGAGCGGGCGGAGCGCCGGGCAGAGGTCCTGCGCATCGCCGGAGGAGTCGACTCCGGCCGTCTCGGCGACGACCAGGCGATTGCGGCGTTCGGCCGGATCGTCGACGGCCTGCAGCGCGACCTGCCCGGCTCGGCGCTCGGCGCCTAGCCCGCGAGGCCGGCGTCCCGGCACCCGCCCGGAGCGGACACCCGCCGGGCCGACATCCCGAGCCTCCGCGCGGCGCTGAGATCCGCCGGGCGAGCGTGCCGACGGCCCACTGGGCGCGGAGACCCGGCACCCCGAGCACCCGCGCGCCGCGGAGCCCCGCTACCCCAGCGTCCCGAGCGCGATCCGCGGCAGCAGCCGCTGGATCGCGACGGCCGCGGCGCCGCGCGCCCACTCCACGAGCCCGCCGTCGTCGACGAGCAGCGCCAGGGGCGGCGCGTCCGGATCGCGCGTGGCCGCGATCGCCGCGTCGACCACCGCGGCCTGCTCCGTGTAGAGGGCGACGCCCTCCCCCGCCAGGATCACCGTGCCGGACATCGAGAGGTTGCCGATCGCGGCGATCATCGTCCCGAGCGCGCGGGCGGAGTCGGCGAGGATGCGCTCGGCACCGGGGTCGCCCGCGCGGGCGGCGGCGAAGCCCTCGGCCAGGGTCAGCTCGCGGCCGGTCGCGACGAAGAGCTGGCGGAGGAGCGAGGGCAGGCTGAGCATCGCGGTCGAGCAGCCGCGATGGCCGGCCTCGCAGACGGGCCCGGCGGGGTCCAACGGGTAGTGGCCGCCCAGGCCGAGCCCCGCCTCCGGGGGCGCGACCACCCGGTCGTGCACCACCAGTCCGTAGCCCACGCCCGCGCCGACCGTGAGCACCGCGAAGTGCGGGACGCCGCGGCCCCGCCCGAACCAGTGCTCGGCTCCCGTGAGCGCGACCACATCGTTCTCGAGGGCGACCGGCAGCCCGAGGGCGGCCGAGAGCGGAGCGGCGAGGTCGACGTCGCGCCAGCCGAGGAACGGCGCGCGGCTCACCCGGCCGTCGGCGGCGATGCTCCCGCCGAGCGTCACGCCCAGGCCGGCGAAGGCGGAGGGGCCACCGAGCTCGTCGACGACCGAGACGATCGCGGCGATCACGTCGGCGGGCTCCGTGCTCGGCAGCGGGCGGACCAGCTCCCGCTCGGTCCGCGCGCGCAGGTCGGTGCGGACGGCGAGGACCTCGGTGCCGGTGATCTTCACGCCCGCGAAGCTCAGCGCGTCGGCGCGGATGTCGAGCGGGCGGGCGGGGCGGCCGACTCCGGTGCTCTGCTCGGGGCCCTCGACGACCAGGCCGCCGTCGAGGAACGGGCGCGCGAGCCGGGTCAGGCTGGCGGGCGAGAGGCCGAGGCGGCGGCCGAGCTCGGCCCGCGAGACGGGACCGTGGATCAGGACCTCGCGCGCCAGGAGCTCCGACGAGCTCCCGGAGGCGTCCTCAGCGACGATGGTGTCGGTCACGCGGGCTCCTTCTTTCCGGCCTGGTAGAAAGCTACCGGCACCGCGCCGCTCCTGGAACGGATCCGGCCGCCTGCGTCGCTCTTGACACCCCTATTACTTCTGCTCTAGAAATAAGCCATGCACCGCAGCATCGCCCCCACGAACGACTCCGCGACCCTCTCCGGCCGGGAATCGCGCCTCTTCCACCTGCAGGACGGGGGCACCAGCGTCATCGTCGACGCCCGCCTCGTCACCTTCCCCACGATCGTGCACTGGGGCGCCGCGCTCGGAGATCTTTCCGCCGCCGAACTATCCGCTCTCGCCGACGCCGCCCTCCCCCAGCGCGTCTCGGGCGGACTCGACGCCTTCGCGCCGTTCGGGCTCGTCGCCGTCGAGGCCGACGGCTGGCAGCACGCCCCCACCTTCGAGGGCACCCACGAGCGCGCGGCCGCGTCGGAGCGGTTCGAGGTCGAGAGCATCGAGGCGCTCGGCTCCGCCCTCCGGACCGTCGCCTCCGGTGCGGGCGTGCGCCTGACCGTGGACCTCGAGGTCGACGCGGCCGGCCTGCTCACCCAGCGCGCCCGGGTCGAGAACCTCGACGCCCGCCCCTTCCGCCTCGAGCGCTTCGAGCTCGGCTTCCCCCTCCCCGCGACCGCGCGCGAGATCCTCGACACCACCGGCCACCACCTCCGCGAGCGCCACCCCCAGCGCCGCCCGCTGACCATCGGCGAGCACACCCGCCGCACCCGCCGCGGCCGCCCCGGCGCCGACGCGACCCTTCTCCTCGCCGCGGGCACGCCCGGCTTCGGCTGGGAGCGCGGGCTCGTGCACGGCGTCCACCTGGGCTGGAGCGGCGACACCTCGCTCCGTGCCGAGCGCACCGTCGAGGGCGTCTCGCTCCTCGCGGCCGGCGAGCTGCTGCGGCCCGCCGAGATCGAGCTCGCGCAGGGCGAGAGCTACGAGACCCCGGTCGCGTACGGCTCCTGGGGCGACGGGCTCAGCGCTCTGCAGGCCCGGTTCCACGCGTCGCTCCGCGCCCGCCCGCAGCACCCCGTCGCTCCGCGGCCCGTCACCCTCAACACCTGGGAGGCCGTCTACTTCGACCACGACCTCGCGCGCCTAACCGCCCTCGCCGAGCGGGCCGCCCGGATCGGAGTCGAGCGCTTCGTGCTCGACGACGGCTGGTTCCTCGGCCGCCGCGACGACACCGCCGCGCTCGGCGACTGGACGGTCGACCCCGCCGTCTGGCCGGAGGGCCTCACTCCGCTGACGGACGTCGTCACCGGCCTGGGCATGCAGTTCGGCCTCTGGGTCGAGCCCGAGATGATCAGCCCCGACTCCGACCTGGCCCGCGCGCACCCGGAGTGGATCCTCGGCCCGGCCGGCCACCTCCCGGCCTCGGGGCGGCAGCAGCAGGTGCTCGACCTCTCGCAGCGCGGTGCGTTCGAGCACGTGCTCGGCGCCCTCGACGCGCTGCTGACCGAGTACCCGATCGCGTACCTCAAGTGGGACCACAACCGCGACGTGATCGAGGCGGTCTCGCCCGCGACCGGCCGCTCCGCCGTCCACGAGAACGTGCTCGCGCTCTACCGCCTGCTCGACGAGCTGCGCTCCCGGCACCCCGGCGTCGAGATCGAGTCGTGCGCCTCCGGTGGCGCCCGCGTCGACCTCGGCATCCTCGCCCGCACCGACCGCATCTGGACGAGCGACTGCATCGACCCGCTCGAGCGGCAGACCATCCAGCCCTTCACCCAGCTGGTGGTGCCGCCCGAGCTGATGGGGCAGCACATCGGAGGGGCGCGGTCGCACTCGACGCAGCGCACCCACTCGCTCGCCTTCCGCGCCGGCACCGCGCTGCCCGGCCACCTCGGCATCGAGTGGGACGTCTCGGATCTCGCCCCCGCCGTCGAGGAGGAGCTGACCGCCTGGGTCGCCTTCCACCGCGAGCACCGGGCACTGCTGCACACCGGGACGGTCGTACGCGCCGACCTCGCCGACGACGCCGCCTCCCTCTCCGGAGTCGTCGCCGCCGACCGCTCCGCCGCTCTCTTCACCTTCGCCCAGCTGCGCACCGGCGAGACCTACCCGCCCGGCCGGATCACGCTCCCGGGCCTGGACCCGGAGCGCACCTACTCCGTGACGCTCGCCCCGGTCACCTCGCCGCTCGGCGGCCCCGGGCAGTCGCCGCTCGGCTGGGCCGAGCACGGGACCGCGCTGCGCGGCCGCGTGCTGGGCACCGTCGGGCTGCAGGCCCCGGTCCTCGATCCGGAGCAGCTCGTCGTGCTCGTGCTCACCGCCCTCTGACCCGCCCGCCCGGCTCCAGAGCCCTCCCCGCTCCCCGGCCGCCGCACCTGCTCTCGCACCGCCCTCCGCGGTCGAGCGCGCCCTGAGACCTGTCCCCACGCGCAAGGAGGCGCCGCATGTCCGCTCATCCGCATCCCCCCGGGTTCTCCCGGCGGCTGTTCCTCTCGGTGCCGCTCGCCGCGGCGTCCGCCGCCGCCCTCGCCTCCTGCGCCTCCCCCGGCGCCGGCGACGGAGTGACCACGCTCGACTTCTTCCAGTTCAAGGCGGAGGCGGTGGAGGACTTCGCGCGGATCATCCGCGAGTTCGAGGCGGCCAATCCGGACATCCGGGTCATCGCCAACAACGTGCCCGACCCCGACACGGCCATCCGCACCCTGCTCGTCAAGGACAAGGTGCCGGACGTGCTGACCCTGAACGGCAGCGGCTACTACGCCGACCTCGCGAAGGCCGGGGTGTTCCACGACTTCACCGGCGACGAGCTCGTCGAGCGGGTGAACCCGGCGGCGCTCGACATCCTCGCCGCCCTCGGCAGCTTCGAGGGGAAGGAGGTGAACGCCCTCGCCTTCGCGAACAACGCGGACGGGATCCTCTACAACCGCACGATCTTCGCCGAGAACGGGATCGAGGTGCCGACCACCTGGGACGAGCTGATCGCCGTCTGCGAGACGCTCACGGCCGCCGGGATCACTCCCTTCTACGGAGCCCTGCTCGACAACTGGACCGGCGCCCCCGCCTTCAACGCGCTCGGCGGGCAGCTGCAGCCGGACGGCTTCTTCGACGCGATGCGCGAGGAGGGAGCGGCACTCGGCCCCGACTCCCCCGTCTCGTTCACGAAGGACTACGCCACGACGATGGAGCGGCTCGGGCAGCTCTTCTCGTACACGCAGGAGGGCTCGTTCGGCCGCGGCTACGACGACGGCAACCAGGCCTTCGCCGCGGGCGAGGCGGCCATGTACCCCCAGGGAATCTGGGCGATCAACCCGGTGCGCACGAACAACCCGGACATCGACCTCGGCGTCTTCCCCTACCCGGTGCTCGACGACCCGGCGGACACGCAGGTCACCTCGGGCGTCGACGTGGCCGTCGCCATCGGCCGCGGCACTCCGAAGCTCGACGCGGCCCGCCGCTTCGTCGACTTCCTGCTGACCCCCGGAGTCGTCGAGCCGTACGTCGCGAGCCAGGCCGCCTTCTCGCCGCTGGTCGGCGCCGCACCCAACTCGGACCCCACGCTGGCCGAGCTGCAGCCCTACTTCGAGCAGGGACGATTGATCGGCTTCGTCGACCACCAGATCCCCGCGAGCATCCCGCTCAACCCCACGCTCCAGGCGTTCCTCGCCAGCGGGGACGCCGACGCGGCGCTCCGGACCCTCGACAGTGAGTGGCGCAAAGTCGCGGCACGCACGACCAGGAAGTGACCCCATGACCACGACCACGACGGCCGCCGCGCAGGCGGTGGCGACCACTCCTCCGCTGCCCGCGCGCCGCAAGCGCACCATCGGGCGCACCTCGAAGACCTTCTCCTGGATGACGGTCCCCGCCGTCCTGCTCTTCTTCGTGCTGCACACGGTTCCGGTCCTCACCGGAGTCTTCTTCAGCTTCACCGACTACGCGGGCTACGGCTCGTGGGACCTGATCGGCGCCTCGAACTACCTGGCGCTCCTCCAGGACGACCGCGTCTGGAAGGCCTACGGGTTCACCTTCGGCTTCGCGATCGTGGCGACCGTGCTGGTGAACGTGATCTCGCTCGCCATCGCCGTCGCGCTCAACGCGCGGATCAGGTTCCAGACGGCGTTCCGCGGGATCTACTTCATCCCGTACGTGCTCTCGACCCTGGTCATCGGCTACGTGTTCCAGTACCTGTTCGCGAACTCGCTGCCGCAGATCCTCGGCGCTATCCCGGTGATCGGCGAGAACATCCTCGCGAACGCCGACTGGGCGTGGGTGGCGATCGTGGTGCTGGCGGTCTGGCAGGCCTCGGCCTTCTCGATCATCATCTACCTCGCCGGACTCCAGACCATCCCGGGCGAGCTCTACGAGGCGACCTCGCTCGACGGAGCGGGGAGGTGGCGGCAGTTCACCTCGATCACGTTCCCGCTGATCGCCTCCTTCTTCACGATCAACATGGTCATCTCGATGAAGAACTTCCTCCAGGTGTTCGACCACATCATCGCCCTCACCAACGGCGGTCCCGGCACCTCGACGGAGTCGATCACGCTGCTGATCTACCGCGGCGGCTTCCAGGGAGGCGAGTACGCCTATCAGACGGCCAACGCCGTCCTCTACTTCCTCATCATCATCGTGGTCTCGCTGATCCAGTTCCGAGTCCTCAGCCGCAGAGAGGCGTCGTTCTGATGACATCGACCATCACCCCCACGACCGCGATCGCCCTGGGCGAGCCCGAGGGGCGGCGCCGGCCCTCCCGCGACACCTACCGGATCAACTGGTGGGCGACCGCGCTCATCGCGGTCTGCTCGCTGACGATCCTCCTGCCGCTCTACTTCGCCGTCGTGACCGCGCTGAAGACGCCCGACCAGCTCGGCGGCACCGGGTTCGAGCTGCCGACCTCGATCTCGTGGGGCAACTTCGCCGAGGCGTGGACGGCGACCCGCTTCCCGCAGGCCTTCGTGAACACCGCGCTGATCACCGTCGGAGCCGTCGTGCTCACGCTGTTCTCGAACTCGATGGTCGCCTACGCGGTCGCCCGGAACATGCACAGGCCGTTCTTCAAAGGCGTCTACTTCTACCTGCTCGCCGCGGTCTTCGTGCCGTTCCCGATCATCATGCTGCCGGTCGTGAAGGAGACGGCCCTGCTGGGCCTGGACAACCAGGCCGGGCTGATCCTGCTCTACGCCGTGTTCGGCCTCTCGATCAACACGTTCATCTACACGGCCTTCATCCGCTCGATCCCCATCGAGCTCGAGGAGGCGGCGCGCACCGACGGCGCCTCGACCTGGCGGACCTACTGGCAGGTGATCTTCCCGCTGCTCGGCCCGATGAACGCGACCGTCGGGATCCTGACCTGCGTGTGGGCGTGGAACGACTTCATCCTGCCGCTCGTGGTGCTCTCGGACCCGTCCGCGCGCACCCTGCCGCTGGCCGAGTACGTCTTCCAGGGGCAGTTCAACACGAACTACACCGTCGCCTTCGCGTCCTACCTGATGGCGATGGCGCCGCTGCTGATCGTGTACCTCTTCGCCCAGCGCTGGGTGGTCAGCGGAGTGATGCGCGGGTCGATCAAGTAGCGGTCGCGGCGAGCGCCGCCTCGAGCAGGTCGGTGAGCACGGTGCCGTGCGAGCCCGCGTCCTCCGGATGCCACTGCACGCACCAGAGCGGCGCGGACTCGTGCTCGAGGGCCTCGACGGTGCCGTCGTCGGCGCGGCCGACCACGACGAGGCCCTCGCCCGGGCGGTCGACGGCCTGGTGGTGGGAGCTGCGGACGTCGAGCTCGGCGGCGCCGAGGATGCCGGCGAGGGCGCTGCCCGGCTCGAGGGTCACGCGGTGGTCGACCATCCCGGACAGGTGCTCGCCGGGGACCGACCGGCCGACGTGACCCGCGCCGGGCAGGTGCTGCACGAGGTCGCCGCCGAGGGCGACGTTGACCAGCTGCATCCCGCGGCAGATCCCGACCAGCGGGGTCCGCGTCTCGACGGCCCGGCGGACCAGCGCGATCTGAGCGCGGTCGGCCGCGGGGAAGGACTGGCCGCGGTGCGGGTCGTCGGGCCGGCCGCCGTAGAGGGACGGGTCGACGTCCTCCCCTCCGGTGACCACGACGGCGTCGGCGGCGGCGAGCCGGCGCTCGAGCTCGGCGGCGCCGGCCTGCTCGGCCGGGACGCGGTCGACCACGAAGCCCGCTGCGGTGGCGGCCGAGACGACGCTCGCGGTCAGCAGCTGCAGCTCGATCTCGAACTCGGGATCCTCGCGGCCGCCGTCGGCGACGTCGACGACGAGCAGGACGGGGCGGTCGGAGGCCATGCGGACATCGTGCCACCCGGCCGGCTCCGGCAGAACGCCGGCGGAGAGGAGGGCCTCTGCGTCGGCGGGCGAGGGACCGCGCTCTCGGCGCGCGTTCTGCACGAGCCCGCAGACCTCTCCCGGGGTCTGGTCAGGATCCGGCCCCGCGATCTAGGATGTTCACGTTCACACCCCGTGCGAAGACGCACACCTCCGCGGCCCTGCGGATCGTGCCTCGACGCCGCACACGATCACGAGGGCCATCTGCATGAGACGATCACGATCGGCGGTGAGGACCGCTCTGGCGGTCGCGACCGTCGCCGCCACGGCGCTGCTCGGCGCCACGGTCCCCAGCTCCGCCTTCGGAGCCACCGAGACCCCGCTCCTCCACTACACGTTCGACACCGCCCCCACCGGCACCACGGTCGCCGACACCAGCGGCAACGGCTACAGCGCGACGCTTCGCGGCTCCGGAGCCCAGTTCCGCAACGGGCTCATCAGCCTCCCCGGCGGATCCGCCGCGGCCGCCCCCTACCTCGAGATCCCCACCGCCGGCCTCGTCGGCAAGAAGGACCTGACCTTCTCGACCTGGCTCGCCCACAAGGGCGGCACCGGCAACGTCGCCGCCGCGTTCGTCGGAGCGCCCGTCGCCTCCGGCGCCTCGTTCTCCTCCGGCTACTGGCTGCTCAACCCGAGCAACCTCTCCGGCTACACCAAGTCGGTCGTCACGAATTCGGTCAACGCCGGCGCTCCCTACAACACCGAGATCGGCGCCGGAGCGACGGGCGCCCCGACCGTCGGCGCGCGCACCCCCGCGGGCCTCTCGCTCTACACGACCGTCATCGACGGCTCGACCGGCAAGCTCACCGTGTACGTCAACGGTGCGCAGATCTCGCAGAGCACGATCGCCCGCGACGTCTCCTCGTTCGGCCCGTCGCTCGTCGCGTACATCGCGCGCTCGACCTACAACGACCCGGGCTGGAACGGCGAGATGGACGACTTCGCCGTCTACGACAGCGCCCTCAGCAGCAGCTCCGTGCAGGCGCTCTACTCCTCGCAGGCCCTCGACCGCGCCGTCGCGTCGGTCACGGTGCCCACGGAGGCGACCGCCGGCTTCACGGTGCCCACCACCGCCAGCGGTGTCGGCATCACCTGGACGTCGAACAGCGCGGCCGTCGCGATCACCGGCGGCACCGCGACCGTCACGCGCCCCGCCGCGGGACAGCCGGACGCCACCGCCACCCTCACCGCCACCTTCACGGTCGGCACCGAGACCCGCTCGGTCGACTACCCGGTGCGCGTCGCCGCGCAGCTGGACGACGCGACGAAGGTCCAGCGCGACCTCGCCGCGATCGCGATCCCGAACGTCGGCGACATCCGCACGAACGTCTCGGTGCCCTCCACCGGCACGCTCGGCTCGAGCATCGCCTGGAGCGTCGTCAGCCCGAGCGGAGCGACCGTCCGCGACGGCAGCGCTGCCGGCACCCGCACCATCGACGTCGACCGCCCCGCCACCGGGAGCCCCGCGATCGACGTGGTCGTCCGCGCGACCGCGACCAGCGGATCCACCACCCGGACGCGCGACTTCACCCTCCGGGTGCAGCCGCTCCCCGCCGGCACCGACGACACCGAGGCGTACGTCTGGGCGTTCTTCACCGGAGAGGGCGACGGCGCCGAGCGCATCAGCCTCGCCGCCTCGAAGGGCGACGACGCGCTGAGCTGGAACACGCTCAACGGCGGCAAGCCCGTCTTCACCTCGAATCTGGGGACGATGGGCCTGCGCGACCCGTTCATCATCCGCTCGCACGAGGGCGACAAGTTCTTCATGCTCGCGACCGACCTGAAGATCGACGGGCTCCCCGGCGGCTTCGACACCGCGCAGAAGTCGGGCTCGACGTACATCGAGGTCTGGGAGTCGACCGACCTGGTGAACTGGTCCGCCCAGCGCCACGTCAAGGTCTCCACCGACTTCGCCGGCAACACCTGGGCGCCCGAGGCGTACTGGGACGACGAGCTCCAGACGTACGTCGTGTTCTGGGCCTCGAACATGTACCCGACCACGAACACGGCCGACCGCACCTCCGTCACCTACAACCAGATGATGTACGCGACGACCGAGGACTTCACCTCCTTCTCGGAGGCGAAGCCGTGGATCGACGTCAAGCGCGGCGCCGGCAAGGGCACCATCGACTCGACGGTCGCGAAGGACGGCGACACCTACTACCGCTTCACCAAGGACGAGGCGTCGATGACCCTCCGCGAGGAGAAGAGCACCGACCTGCTGGCCACCGTCTCGGGCTCGCTGCCCGGCACCGGCGGACCGGCGGACGAGTGGTCGCTGGTCAAGGAGAAGGTCGCCTCGGGCCTGCCCAACGGCGAGCCCGGCAAGACCTTCACCAGCGGTGAGGGCCCCAACGTCTTCCCCGCCAACGAGGGCGACGTGAACGGCCTCGACTGGTTCCTCTTCATCGACCAGCCGAACTACCACGACGGGCCGAACCACTACATCCCGTTCGGCACCGACGACCTCGCGAACGGCGACTCCTGGCAGCCGCTCGGAGCGAAGCTCCGCACGGGCCTGCCGCAGAACGCCGACGGCGGCAAGCCGCGCCACGGCACGGTCATCCCGGTGACGCGCTCCGAGTACCAGAAGGTGCTCGAGGGCTACGCCCCCGGTCTGGCCGTCGCCTCGGTCGCCCCGCTGACCGCGACGACCACGGCCGGCACCGCGCCGGTCCTGCCCCGCGCCACGATCACGACCGCCGCCGGCACCACCAGCACGGTCGACGTGGCCTGGGACGCCGTCGCGCCCGCCGCCTACGCCACGGCCGGGACCTTCACGGTCTCGGGCGTCGCGCAGGACGCGTCGCGCATGCCGGTGCAGGTCACGGTCACCGTCCAGTCCTCGCTGAAGGTGAGCGCGACCGCCACGTCGCGCTGCGTCGCCGGCAAGGTCGTGCTGACGGTCGTCGGCAGGAACGGCGACACGGTGCCGATGGACGTCTCGATCAGCACCCCGGAGGGCGTGAAGACGATCGCCGGCGTGAAGCCGGGCGCCTCCGGCTCCGCCGCGTTCACGGTGCGCTCGACGCAGCTCGCCGCGGGCGAGGCGACGGTCACCGGCACGGCCACGGTCGGCGGCACGACCGTCACGGCCACGGCCACCGCGCCGTACAGCGCGCGCAGCTGCGGCTGACGCACGGCACTCCCCGGGAGCCCGTCGCACCTCACCGGTGCGGCGGGCTCCCGTCGTTGCGGGGGGCGCGCCCGGCCGAGCCGCCGCGGTCCCGCCGAGACACCCCCCTCGGCACACGGAGTCGAGACACCGCCCTCCCACCGACACATCCCTCCCTCAGCGGCGTCTCGCCGCACAGCGCGGCAGCTCGGCGGCGGCGGGCGGGGCTCCGCGCGCCGCGTGCTTCACTGGAGGGATGACCACGCGTGACGACCACATCGCCGACTTCGCCGAGTTCCTGACCGCCTCCCCCTCCTCGTACCACGCGGCCGCCGAGGCGGCACGTCGCCTCGAGGGAGCCGGATTCACGGGGCTGGACGAGACGCAGGCGTGGCCCGCGGGGCCCGGCCGGTACTACGTCGTCCGCGACGGCGCGATCATCGCCTGGCACCTGCCCGAGGGCTCCGGGGCGACCACGCCCTTCCGCATCCTGGGCGCCCACACCGACTCCCCCGGCTTCATGCTCAAGCCCCGGCCGACGATCGGCTCGAAGGGCTGGCTGCAGGCCGGCGTCGAGATCTACGGCGGCCCGCTGCTCAACTCCTGGCTCGACCGCGAGCTCGAGCTGGCCGGGCGCGTGGTCACCCGCGACGGCTCGACGCGCCTGCTCCGGACCGGTCCGCTGCTGCGCATCCCGCAGCTCGCGATCCACCTCGACCGCACGGCGAACGAGGGCCTCACCCTCGACCGCCAGAAGCACACCGTCCCCGTGTTCGGCGTCGGCGACGCCTCCGAGGTCGACCTGCTCCAGCTGCTCGCCGCGCACGCCGGGCTCGACGACGCCTCCGACATCGCCGGCTACGACCTGCTCACCGCCGACACGCAGGCGCCGCGCCGCTTCGGCCTCGACGAGATGTTCCTCGCCGCCGGGCGGATGGACGACCTCAGCTCCGTGCACGCCGGCCTCGTCGCACTCCTCGCGGCGAGCGCCGATCCCGCGGCGCCGCCCTCGCACATCAGCGTGCTCGCCGCCTTCGACCACGAGGAGCTCGGCTCGGCGAGCCGGTCCGGAGCGAGCGGGCCGTTCCTCGAGGACGTCCTCTCGCGCATCGGCACGGCCCTCGGCGCCGGCATCGACGAGCGCGCCCGGGCGATCGCCGCCTCCTGGTGCCTCTCGGCCGACGCGGGCCACTCCGTGCACCCCAACTACTCCGAGAAGCACGACCCCGCGAACCAGCCGGTCGCCGGGAAGGGGCCGCTGCTCAAGATCAACGCGACCCAGCGCTACGCGACGGATGCGCGCGGCGCGGGGCTGTGGGCGGGCGTCTGCGAGCGCGCCGGCGTCGGGTACCAGGAGTTCGTCTCGAACAACTCGGTGCCGTGCGGATCCACGATCGGCCCGCTGACCGCGACCCGGCTCGGCATCTCCACGGTCGACGTGGGAACGCCGCTGCTCTCGATGCACTCGGCGCGCGAGCTCGCCCACGTGGACGACCTGGTCGCCCTGACCGCGGCGATCGAGGCGTTCTTCACTCCCTAGGCCGGACCTGCGCACGGCGGACGGAGAGGCCGGACCTGCACCCGCGAGGCGGGGAGACCGGACGGGCGCAAGCGAGGCTGAGAGACCGGGTCCTGCTCCAGGCGGACCGTCGGCCGCTCTCAGCCTCGATTCGTGCACGTCTCAGTCGCCGGGCGGCCGCCGGCGCTGCTGCTTCGTCTCGGAGCGCTGCTGTTTCGCCGCGAGACGGCGGCGAGTGGAGCCGCGCGTGGGCCGGGTCGGCCGCCGCGGGGCGGAGGGGGGCGCGAGGGCCGCGGTGATGATCCCGCGGAGCAGCTCGAGGGCCGTCTCCCGGTTGCGCAGCTGCGAGCGCTCCTGCGCCACCGTGACGGTGACCGCTCCGGAGACGAGCCGCCGCCCGAGGCGCTCGAGCAGGCGGGAGCGCTGCTCGTCCGAGAGGGCCGTCGACTCCTCGACGTTCCAGGTGAGCTGCACGCGGCTGTCGGAGGTGTTCACGTGCTGCCCGCCGGGCCCGGAGGAGCGGGAGAACCGCCACTGCAGCTCCGATGCGGGGACGACGAGCCCCGGCCGCACCTCGAGATCCATGCGGCAAGCCTGGCACGCGCCCACCCCGGAGCGGGAGCGACGGCGATCCGCTCCCGAAGGCGGTGTCCTCTTCCGGACGTGTCCGCTACAGGCTCTTGTCCCCGCGGCGGTCACGTCCGGACACTGGAGAGGTGCCCGGGCGGGCGCATCGGCCGACTCCTCAGGGCCACCCGAAGGCGTCGAGGGGTCGGCCGCACGGCTCGGTCCCGCGGGAGCTCAATCGCGCGGCACCGTCTCGGCGAGGTCGATCTCGCCGTCGTCCAGCGCACCAGGCTCGGGCGACTCCGGAGCGAGGAGCACCGGCTCGCCGGCGTCGCCGTCGCGGGTGCGCGAGTCCGCCGCCCACGCCGTGCCGAGCGCGAAGAGCGTCGCCACTCCGTAGTGCTCCATCGCGGCGGCGACGCGGCGGCGGCCGGTCCGCGGATTCATGCCGAGCCGGTGCGAGGCGGTCTCGAGCGTGACGCCCTGGCGCATCAGCCGGAGCAGCGGCAGCCAGCTCTGGTCGACGGCTCCGATCGGCGCGGCCTGCCGCCACAGCACCTCGAAGTACGACTCGACCAGCCCCGCCAACGCCGCGTGGCGCACGCCGAGCACGCTGGTCGGCTTCGTCTCGCCCCGCTCGAACGGGACGGCGAGGTGGTCGCCGTCGACCCAGAACCAGCTCGGCGGGCTCTCGAGGAGCCGGTACTCGACGCCCGCCGCCTGGTACGCCTCTACCCGGGCGAGCACCCGCGGGTCGCGCGCGCCGGCGGCCGGCATGATCACGCGCACCCGGTCCTTCGCCGCGAGCGCGTGCCCGAAGCGGATCGCCCGCTCCGTCGGCGGGTCGAGGAACCGCTCCACATTCGGGAGCACCGCCACGAGCGAGCCGGAGTCGCGCCGGACGAGGTCGAACCAGAGGTCCTCGGACGCGTGCGGACCGTGGCGGAGGAGGGTCGGCACGGGATCCGTCGTGTCCTCGCCGACCCGCCAGGCGCCGAGCAGCATCGGCAGGCCGGCGACGACGCGCTCGATCCCGTCCAGCGACTCCCTGCCCGCCCGCCGCGCCGACTCGGTGTGCCGAGCGATGGCGGCGGCCGCCCACTCCATCGGCGCCGGGAAGTCGAGCTGCTCACCCTCGCCGCCCATGAGCCCCCGACCGCGGAGCCGCTCGATCGCCGCGGCGACCTCGCCCTCGTCGATGTGGGTCAGCTCCGCCGCGTCGGCCAGAGTCGCCGGCCGTCCCCGCAGCAGCGCAGCCAGGAGTCCGTCGTCGTCCATGCGTCTCCTTCGCTGTGGGCCGTCACCCGAGGGTGCCGTCTCCGGGGTCCGGGGAGCAAGGGACGCGCGGCTCGTCGAGCGCGACTCCGGGTTCGATGCCCGTCGCGCCGACCTCCGCGTCGAGCGAGGAGATCGTGCCGAGCGCCTCACGGCACGCCCTACGCCGGAAGCCGCCGTGCACGCTCGACCCTCGGATCCGGCGTGCACGGCGGCTTCTGGCGTGCACGGGCCAGTCCTCCACCGCAGGCGGGTCGGGCGGGCGGGCAGCGGGGGCGGGACACTCGATCCGTCACCTTCAGCCCGACGCGCCTCGAGATGCACCGTCGCGGACGAGCAGGGCCGCGGCGAACAGCCCGCCGATCGAGCCGCCGACGATCCCCACGTCGAGCGGTCGCACCGCTCCTCCTGCTGCCATGTGCGCGACCGTACCGGCGCGCGTGCGGCGCCCGTTCCTTCAGACGGCGGAACAGCGCCCCTCAGGCGCGGTCGTCCGCCCGCAGCGACCGGATCATCCCGCGGAGCAGGCGGGCCGCCGCCTGCCGCTCCTCCTCCGCGAGCCCCTCCAGCATCCGCAGCTCCACCCCGCGGACGGCGGCGGAGGCCTCGGCGAGGCTGCGGCGCCCGCGCTCGGTGAGCCGGGCGGGGAGCGCCTTGCCGACCGGAGCCGCGTCGGGGCGGCTGACGACGCCGTCGCGCTCCAGGGTCTGCAGCAGGACGTTCATCGACTGCCGGGTGACGAAGGCGCCCCGCGCGAGCTGCGAGTTGGAGAGGCCCGGCTTCTGGGCGAGGAGCTCGAGGCAGGAGTAGTGGGTGACCGTCATCCCGAGCGGGCGCAGCACCGCCTCCATCGCCGCGCGCAGGGCGCTCGACGCCTCCTTGAGGAGGTAGCCGAGCGAGGTCTCGAGGTCGATGCCGTCTTGACTCATGTCAGTATTCTGACATACGCTACGGTGTGTCAGAAAGCTGACACAACCGAGGAGGAACCCCATGCCCGTCACCGGCCCCGACTTCGTCTCGCTCCAGGTCCGCGACCTCGCGGCGTCCCAGGCGTTCTACGAGCAGTACCTCGGCCTGGTCCGCTCGCCCGCCGGCCCGCCGCACGCCGTCGTCTTCACGACGACTCCGATCGCCTTCGCCCTGCGCGACCTCGCGCCGGGGACCGACCTCGACTCCGCCTCCCGCCCCGGGGTGGGCGCCGCGATCTGGCTGCACGCGACCGGCGTGCAGGAGATCCACGACGCGCTCGTCTCCGACGGGCACCCCGTCGTCGCGGCTCCGATCGACGGCCCGTTCGGCCGCACCTTCACCTTCGCCGACCCGGACGGGTACCACGTCACCCTGCACGACCGCGCCTGAGCGGCGCGGCTCCCGGGCCGGGCGCCTCAGCCCATCGCGCGCAGCTGGGCGGCGAAGAGATGCAGCGAGCGGTCGACCTCGGGCAGCGCCGGCGTCCGGTTGAGGTGCCCGTGGGGCATCCCGGCCGCCAGGTGCCCGGTCACGGCGACGCCCGCCTCCGCGAGCTGGCGCAGGAGCAGCTCGGCCGACCCCCGCAGCTCGTCGTACTCGTTCACGAGGACCGTGACCGGAGGCAGACCCGCCAACGGCGCGGAGCCGGGCAGCGCCTCGACGGGCAGGTCGGAGATCCGGCCGAGGTAGGTGCGCACCATGCCCTCGATGCTCGACGGAGGGAAGCGGAGGACCGGCGGCAGCTCGCGCAGCTCGGCCGCGATCGCGTCGTCGACGGCGGGGTTGGGGAAGTGCGCGAAGGGGTAGGCCAGGAGCACGTGCTCCGGCAGCCGAGCGCCGGCGTCGCGCTCGCGGAGGACCGCGCCGAGGGCGAGAGCCGCTCCCGCGCTCGCGCCGCCGATCGCGACGGGCGTGGATCCGGCCTCCGTGGAGCGGAGGTGGCGCCAGGCGGCGTGCACGTCGTCGAGCGGGACGGGGTAGCGGACGTCGGGGCCGGCGAGCCGGTAGTCGACGGAGACGACCCGGGCCCGCGCCCGGTGGGCGAGCTCCGCAGCGACGACGTGCGACTCGCGCATGTCGACGCTGCCGGCGGCGAACCCCCCTCCGTGCACCCAGAGCAGAGCGCGCTCGGGAGCAGCGGGGGCGTACACGCGCAGCGGGACCGGCCCGTGCGGGCCGGGCGCCGACTCCGTGACGACGTCGACCCCCTCGGGAAGCGACCAGGGCCCCGGATCCTCCTCGAAGGCGGCCATGCGGGCGGCCTGCTCGGCGTCGAGCGGATACGCGAGGCCGACCAGGAGGGGCAGCCGAGCGGCGAGGTACGGATCTAGCGGCATCGGCGCCTCCTGCGGGGTCGGGGTCGCGGACCACGCTAGTCCGGCCGCGGGTCCTCGAGCGGCGCCGGCTCAGCCGCGGCGCTGCAGGAGCAGCACGCCGTCCAGGAGCACGGCGGCCGTGCCGTCGGGAGCGGTCACGGCGCGCTCCCGCGTCTCGACGAGCTCCGCGGTCCAGTCGGCGGGGTCGAGGGCCAGCTCGGCGAGCTCCTCCTCCGGGCCGACGAGGTGCATCGCTCCGTGGCGGTGGTCGTCGCCGCTCGCCCACGGCGGGGGCGCGGCGTGCGAGACGACGGCGAGGCGGCCGCCGGGAGCGACGACGGAGGCGGCCCGCCGCAGCACGTCGATCCGCGGGAACTCGGCCATCGAGTGCAGGAAGCTCGCCGCCACCAGGTCGAACTCCCCCACGACCGGCCAGTCCTCGGCGAGGTCGGCCTGCACGAAGTCCACCTCGGCGCCCCGCTCGGCCGCGGCCGCGCGGGCCCGGCCCAGCGCCGTCTCGGAGAGGTCGAGCCCGGTCACGCGCCAGCCGAGCGACGCCAGCCACAGCGCGTCCGCCCCCTCGCCGGCGCCGAGGTCGAGGGCGCGGCCCGGGGGCAGCGAGCCGACCAGCCGGACCAGCGTCGCGTTCGGCCGGCCCGACCAGATCCGATCGGAGTCGGCGTAGCGCGCCTCCCACTGCTCGCGTGCGGTGCTCATGCTGCTCCTCGTCCCCGGGCGCAGGGGCACCCGGGTCGAGGATGCCGCGCCGCCGCTCCGGCCGCCAGCGGTCGTGCCGAAGCGGCACGGGCCCGTGTCCGCGGACGAGACGGCCGGACGGAGCCGCGGCGCCGGGCGGACCCGCCGGACGCACTTCCCCGACACGACCTGCGCCGATTAGCGTCGGGGCATGGCCCTCCGACTCGAAGAGATCATCGTCGACTGCACCGACTTCCGGACCCTCGGTCACTGGTGGCAGGAGGCGCTCGGCTGGGACGTCGTGGACGAGGACGAGGACGGCATCGAGCTGCTCGCCCCGTCGGGCCGCGGGCCGAGTCTGCTCTTCCTCGACGTGCCCGAGCGCAAGACCGTGAAGAACCGCCTGCACCTGGATTTCGTGCCGGACGACCAGGAGGCGGAGGTCGCGCGGCTGGTCGCCCTGGGGGCGACGCGGTCCGATGTCGGGCAGGGCGAGCAGTCGTGGGTCGTGCTCGCCGACCCGGAGGGCAACGAGTTCTGCATCCTCTCGGCGCGGGAGTGAGAGCGCTTCCACTTTCCAGGACGGTTGTCGGGAAAGCGCTTCCATGCGCACGCATCGAAAAGGATCCTGAGATGTCAAGGGTAGAACGATCGTTCTCGACTCCCTAGCATCGCCTCCGACGCGTTGTCCGACCGGGAGCGCGCGGAGCCGAGGAGTCACCGTGACCACCTACGACAGACCTGTCGCCGCCGTCGGCATGACGCAGTCGCAGCAGCAGGGCGAGCTGCTCGCCGGCCGCGCCCTCGAGAACCGCGCCCTCGGCCTCTACGCGTACGCCTACCGCCTCACGCTCTCGGACTCCGCGGCGAGCGCCGCCCTCCGCCACGCCGCGGTCACCGTCCGCAGCGGACGGCCGCAGGGACTCGACGACACGGGCACCCTCGACCTGATGCGCACCGAGGTCGGTCGCGCGAGCGTGCAGCGCGGCGGCTCCGCGATGGAGCGCGCCGAGCAGGCCGCCCCGGCGATCAGCGAGGACGACCTGCTGCGCTCGGGCTTCCACCGCCGCCTGCACGCCCTGCCGACGCTCGAGCGTCAGGCCTGGCTGCTCCGCCACACCGGCGGCCACGACGTCGACGCGATCGCGGCGATGCTGCAGGAGTCCGCGGAGCGCATCCGCTCGGCCCTCGCCTCGGCCGCCCGCACGCTGGTCGCGGGCGAGCTGGCCGAGAGCGAGTCCGCGGAGTAGCGCGGCACGAGGTGCCCGAGAGACGCCGGGTCCAGCCGGCGGCGCCCCTCAGGCGTCTGGGACCCGGCCGCGACTCGGCGCGACCGGGAAGGCGGAATCAGTCGAGGTAGTCGATGTCGTCCCACGGCCGGTGGACGTCGCCGGTGTCGCGGTCGTCGTCCGGCACCTCGAGCTCCTCGAAGATCACCGGCACGCCCGTCGAGATCAGGACGCTGACCTGGCGGTTGCCCACGATCACGAAGTCGACGAGGCCTCCTCCGGCCTGTGTCGCCTCGGTCGCCGACCGCTTCAGATCGGCGACGTCGGTCCCCTGGGACAGCCCGTAGGCCTTGCCCTCGATGGTGACGGTGGTGCGGATCATGTGGCGCTGCTGCTCCTCGGCTCGATCGGTTCAGAGTACGAATCGCGGAAGACGGCTGCCAGGCCTTGCGGTGGAGGCTCGCGGCTGCCACGGGTGAAGGGGCCGGCTGAGGCGAGCGGCGTCCGGAGCCGAGGTCAGAAGCAGCGGGACGGGCCGCTCGGGCGGATCCGCCGCTCCTGACCTCGGTTACGGACGCCGGGCGGCGGAGTCAACCGGGCGCGGTGGCCGGAACGCGCGCCGTAGCGTTGACGGCGTCCGCACGTTCCGCATCCAGCGACAAGGAGGATCCGATGACCGAGAAGAACACTCCCGAGGACCCGCAGACCACCGACCCCGAGCACGTCGACCCCGAGACGGCCACCGACCCCGAGGGCGACCCGGTCGAGAACCCGTCGGGCTGACGCCCTCACCGGAACGGCCCGCGGCCGCCGGGACACCGCTGTGAAGGCGACGTTCCGGCGGTCGCGGGCCGTTCCCGTGTCCGGCGCCGTCATACTGGCGGAGTGCAGGCCGACGACGACGAGCGCAGGGATCTCGAGCGGATCCTGTCGGCCCGACCCCGCGAGGACGGCGCCGACCGGGACGAGCGGCGCGAGGCGCTGCGGCGGCTCGGCGAGCTGGAGGCGGAGGACGCGCCTCCCGGAGCGTCGCGGTCCGGCGCGCAGACCGGCGCCGCGCTGTTCGGGGCGCAGCCGGGCGCCGCACATCCCGGCACGGCGACCGACCCGCGTCTCCCCCTGTCCGCGACCGCACTCCCGCTGTCGGCGGCCACCGGCTCCGAGACTCCGGAGTCGCCCGCCGAGCACCCCGACCGGCGCGCCCCGCGGGCGCCCCACCCTCGCCGCCGCCGCCTCGTGCTCGCCGCCGCGATCGTCGGCGGAGCCGCGGTCGGCGCGATCGTCCCCACCGCGCTCCTCCTCCCGCCTCCGGCCGATCCCGTCACCACGCCGACCGCCTCCGCCACTCCCGCCGACCGCTTCGCCGCGCTCGTCGAGGGCTGGGAGCCGACCACCGACGTCCCGCCGGGCCTCGCCCTGCTCGCCGGCGAGGCCGTCGTCTACGGGTCCGGGTTCGACACCGCCGAGAACGACCGCCTGCTGATCACCGAGCCGAACGGCACCACGGTGTGCCTCGCCGTGCAGCGCCCGGACGCGTCCTTCTTCGCCGGCTGCACCGGCTCCGAGGCGTTCTTCGCCGGGGAGCCCCTCCGGGTCAGCGGCACGACGCTCCGCAGCGGCGCCCCGGTGTACACGCAGATCCTCCTCCGCCCGGACGGCACGATCGAGGGCGGCTACCAGCTGGTGCCGGAGTCGCCGCAGCCCGAGGCGGCGGAGCCCGGAACGGTGGAGTCCGGAGCAGCGGCGCCCGGTGCGGCGGACCCCGCGACCAGCGAGCCCTGAGCCGCTAGGCGCGCGTCGCCTCCGCCGCGTCCGCGATCACCTCGAACACGGACGCCGTCCGCTCCCACACCGCGCGCTGCCGCTCCGCTCCCGTGCCCCGCGCCAGGACCCGTTCGACGCCGCGCGCCGCGACCTCCTCGTCGCCCGACTCCGCCAGCGCCCGACCCGCGTGGTCGAGCAGGCGCGCCAGCACCGCAGAGGCGGGGGCCGGGCAGCCGTCCACCGGATCGATGAGGTCGCCGGTCGTGCCGTGGCGGCTCGCGAGCCAGGAGGAGACGGCGATCACCGGAGTCGGCAGCGGCACGGGCGGGACCCCGGCGCCCGCGTCGCGGACGGCGGTCTCGGCGAGCGCCCGGATCAGGACGGCGATCAGCGCCGAGTCCTCGGCGTGCAGCGGGACGTCGGCGATGCGCACCTCGACGGTCGGGTGCGCCCGCGAGAGGCGGGCGTCGAAGTAGAGCATCCCCTCGTCCAGCAGGACGCCGCAGGAGGTGAGGGAGGCGACGACGCTGCGGTACTGCGCGAGGTCGCCCCAGATCCCGACCGGGCCCGCGGTGGGCCAGCGCCCCCACGACTGGTAGCGCCAGCTGGCGAAGCCGGTGTCGACGCCGGCGCTCAGCGGGGAGTTGGCGCTCAGGGCGAGGAGGGCGGGCAGCCAGCCGCGCAGCCGGTCGAGGACTGCGATGCCCTCCTCCGGCGATCCGATCCCGACATGGACGTGCAGGCCGCAGGTGAACTGCTCGCGGGCGACGAGGCCGAAGCGCTCGGCCATCCGGTCGTAGCGCTCGTCGGCCGAGAGGTGCGGCTCGAACGCGGCGGGGCTGGTCGCCACCGCGACGGCCCGGGCCCCGACCTCGCGGGCGGAGTCGTCGGCCAGGCGGCGGCCCTCGCGCAGGCCCGCCAGCAGCGCGTCGTGCGTGCGGGCGGGAGCGCCGACCGCCTCGATCTGCTCCGCCTTGAGCTCGGCGGCCAGGGCGACCGCCGCGGAGCCGCGGACGGAGCCGAGCAGCAGCGGCGCCGCGGGCGTCGGGAGGAACGTGCCGGCGTCGACGAGGAGGTACTCCTCCTCCACCCCGAAGGTGCGGGCGCTCATCGGAGCGCCTTCCGCTCGAGTCCCCCGCCGCAGCCCACCCGGTCATCCCACCGTGCGGGGCGCCCGCCGGGCAACCGTCCCCGGCCGATGTTCAGCCAGTGGCACGGGCGGCGCTCGCGGACGCCCTGCCGCTCGCGCGCTGTCAAGGCCGGGTGCGGCGGGGCGCGGCGCGGGAGGATCGAGGAACACCCAGAACCGGAGGTCCCCGTGCCCGACAGCACTCCCGAGCAGGACGAGTACGACGTCGCCGTCATCGGCGCAGGACCCGCGGGGACGGCCGCCGCCCTCCGTGCCGCGGAACTGGGAGCGCGCGTCGTCGTGCTCGAGGCCGCGCGTGTCGGCGGCACTTGCGTCAACACCGGCTGCGTGCCCACCCGCGTCCTGGCGAAGACGGCGCGGATGATGCGCGAGACCCGCTCGGCCGGCGACTACGGCATCGAGATCGGCACTCCCGTCCTCGACTGGACCGCGACCGTGCGCCACGTGCACGAGCGCGTGGACCTGGTGCGCTCGATCAAGCGCGAGGCGCAGCGGTTCGAGGAGGCGGGGGTCGACCTGATCCACGAGGGCCGCGCGCGCTTCGTCGACGAGAGCACCCTCGTGCTCGACAGCGGGCGGCGGATCCGCGCGCGCTCGATCATGGTCTGCGTCGGCGGGCACTCGCGGCGGCTGCCGATCCCGGGCGCCGAGCTCGCGACCGTGCCGGAGGACGTGCTCGGGCTGACCGGGCTGCCCCGCCGCGTCGCCGTGATCGGCGGCGGCAACACGGGTGCCCAGCTCGTCACGGTCTTCAACGCGTTCGGCTCCGAGGTGACGCTCCTCGACGTCGCCCCGCGGATCCTGATGACCTCCGACTCCAGCATCTCCGAGCACGTCGCGTCCGCCTTCGAGCGCCAGGGCGTCCGCGTCCGCACCGGGATCGAGACGGTGTCGGGCATCGAGCGGCAGGACGACGGCTCGCTCGCGATCACGTGGCGCGAGGGCGGCGAGGACCGCACAGCCGAGGTCGACGTGGTGATCATGGCCACCGGCTGGCCCGCCGACGTCGAGGACCTGGGACTCGAGAACGCCGGCATCGAGGTCGTCCGCTCGGCGATCCCCGCCGACCAGTACTACCGCACCGTCGTGCCGCACATCTTCGCGGTCGGCGACGCGAACGGGCGCGACATGCTCGTGCAGGCGGCGCAGTTCGAGGCGGAGGCCGCCGCCGAGAACGCGGTGCTCGGCGCGAACCGGCGCACGCCCCAGTTCCTCCTGCCCGCCGGCGGATTCACGGACCCGGACTACGCGGGCGTCGGCTTCACGCAGGAGCAGGCCCGCGAGCGCGATCCGCAGTGCGTCGTCGCCTCGGTGCCGTTCTCGAACCTGGACCGCGCCGTCATCGACGACCGCGAGAACGGGTTCCTCACGCTGATCGCCGACCGGCGCCGCGAGCTGCTGCTCGGCGCGCACGCGGTCGGCGAGAACGCGATCGAGGTCGTGCAGTCGGTGACCACGGCGATGGCGGCCGGAGTCGACCTCGCGACCCTCGCGAACGTCCGCTTCGCCTACCCCACCTACAGCGCGGTGATCGGGATGGCGGCGCGCGCGCTGCTGGCCGAGCCGGCGCGGCCGACCGAGCTGGACTGACGCGCTACCCGATCCCGGGAGGCGACGCCAGCCCCGAACCGGCGGCCCGCCGCCTCCGAATAACTGGAGACGGGCACTCCGCCCGCCCCGCCGAGAGGAACCCCTGTGCCGATCCCCGCTGTCGACTACAACCACGTCCGACTCACCGTCCGCGACATCGCCGTCTCGCGCCCGTTCTACGACTCCGTCTTCGGTTTCGACGTCGCCTTCGAGGCGCCGCCGGCCGACGCGTCGCCGGAGGAGAAGGAGCAGCTGGCGTTCGTGTTCGGCGGAGTGATCTACCAGTTCCCGGGCGGACTGCTGGGCCTGCGCCCCGTCGCACCCGGCGACGACCGCTTCGACGAGGACCGGGTCGGACTCGACCACGTCAGCTTCACCGTCCCCGACCTCGACGCACTGAAGGCCGCCGCAGCCGTCCTCGACGACCTCGGCATCGCGCACGAGCCGATCAAGGACGCCGGCGGCATGAGCCTCCTCGAGTTCCGCGACCCCGACAACATCGCGCTCGAGATCACGTCCCCGAGCTGATCCCGCGCACGAACGGACGGGTCTCGATACGCCGCTCCGCTGCAGACGACCACCAGGCGTCTGCTGATCGAGTAGCGCGCGTATCGAGATCCACCCCCCGCTGGGCGCTACCGGGTCCGGCGCCGGCGGTACGGCGTCGTCGTCGACACCCGCACGAGGCCCGCGCGCTCGAGGATGGGCCGCGAGTACTCGGTCGAGTCGCTGTGCACGAGGGTCTTCCCGAGGTCCCGGGCGGAGGCGGCGCGGGCGGCGGTGACCAGGCCGTAGAGCCCGCGTCCGCGGTACTCCGGCAGCGTCGCTCCGCCCCAGATGCCGGCGAAGGCGGTGCCGGGGACGGGCTCGAGCCGGCCGCCGGACGCCATCCGCCCGTCGACCTCGGCGACCCACAGCTCCATGCCGTCGCCGCGCGCCAGGCGGGCGACGAGCGAGTCGGCGATCGACACGTCGACCTCCTCCTCGAAGGCGGCGTCGATCATGGCGCTGAAGGCGCGGACGTCCGGCTCGTCGACGACCCGCCGCAGCACGACCCCCTCCGGGACCGGCCGGTCCGAGAGCAGCGCCTCGACCGGGCCGATCATGATCGACTCGGCCTCGTCGGGCGCGAAGCCGTTCGCGACGAGCGCGTCGTGCAGGCCGGGGGCCTCGTCGTGGCCGCGGGTCTTCCACTCGACGCGGGTGATGCCGGGATCGGCGTCGAAGTGCGCGCAGGCCGCGGCGACCAGGCGGGCGATCTCCTCGGAGGAGGCGCCGCTGAGGTCGCGGTAGGTGACGAATCCGCGTCCGCCGGCGAAGGTCACCAGACGCAGAGGCCCCTCGCGCGTCACGGAGACGGCGCTCGGGGTCTCGGCGTCGGAGCGGAGCTGGTCGTCGTAGGCGCGGAGGTAGTCGGAGCTCATCGCCCCGACGCTACCCCCGGACCCGGGCGATCAGGTCCTGGATGAAGGGGATGACGTCTTTCGCCTGGTCGACGCTGGCGAATCCGGTCGCGATGAGCGGCCAGATCGAGCCGATGAGCGTCGCGATCACGGCGGCCACCGCAGCGATCCAGGCGAGGGCCGCGGTGCGGGAGAGGAACGAGACCGCGAGGCAGGCCAGGCCGACCGCGTAGCTGATGACGATCGAGAGGACGATCGCGCCGACCGGGACGTCGAGCGCCCCGGCCGTGGTCCCGTCGGCCGCGCCGATCAGCCCGAGGACGGGCAGCAGCACGGCGACGACGACCACGAACGAGAGCACGACGCCCGTGGCGAGCGCGATCCAGGCCGCACGCGGCTTGCGTCGCGCGCCGTACGAGCGGGTGCGCACGGGACTACTCCCGACCGGCGGCGGACGACGCGCGGTCGTCCTCGGAGCGGGGGGCGTCCTCGGAGCGGGTGGCGTCCTCGGAGCGGGTGGCGTCCGAGTCGTCGCGGGCGGCCTCGTCGGCCCGGGCGTCGTCGCGGTCGACGTGCTCGGACTCCGCCGGCGCGACCTCGACCGTCGCGGTGCGGGGGTCGCCGTTGTCGTCGACCGGCTCGACCTGGACGCGGACCACGAACTCCGCGGTCTCGACGACGGCCGGGGCGGCGTGCGTCTCGACGCGGGGGTCGTCCTCGTCGCGCTCGGCGGCGCGCTCGTCGTCGGCCGTCTTCTGGGCGGCTGCGCGCTCGTCGCGCTCGTCGGCCGCGCGGTCCATCGCGTCCGCGGCGTCGTCGGCGGCGTCCGCCAGGCGTCCGCGGGCGGAGTCGACGGCACCGGAGACGGCGTCGCGGGCGTTCCCGACGGCCTCGACGGCGGAGTCGCGGGCGTCGGACGCGGCCCGCTCGGCGGTGTCGACGAGCGGCTCCTTGTCCTCCTCCGGCTTCTCGATCGGATCGAACGGGCCGTGGACGTCGGTCGCCTCGACGTTGACGACGACGTGGCCGCCGGCGACCGGCTCCGCCACGCGCTGCACCTGATCGCGCACGGCGTCCAGGACCTCGCGGACCGGGTGGGGGTACTCGACGACGAGGTCGATGTCGACGGTGGTGACGCCGTCGGCCTTCGAGACCGTCACTCCGGGGACGGTGCTGGTGCCCAGCACGCGGCGGGAGGCGCGGTCGAGGCCGCGGGCGACGGCTCCGCCGAGGTGGTGGACTCCGGACACGCGCTGGGCGCTCTCGCCGGCGGCGGTCGCGACCCGGCTCTCGGTCGTCGCGGGCTCGGACGGCGTCGCGTCCCGGCGGGCGGACTCGCGTCGGCTCTGCTCGTTCGGGGTCGACTGCTCGTCGGTGCGGATGCGCTCGACGGTGCCGGGCTCCATCGGATCGGACATGGGGTGCTCCTTCAGAAAGTCTTCCATCCCGCCTGAGCGGGGCTCTCCGGCCCTCCCGATCGGGAGGGCCGGACGGTGGTGCCGGCGGCTACTGCACGCGGGCGGAGCCGCTCATCTTCGTCCGCAGACCGCTGACGATCTGGATGACGACGGGCGTCTCCTCGCCGAGGAGGGCGTCCCACTGGCGGACGGCCTGGTCGACCGTCTGCCGGGTACGGGCGGGCGAGGCGCCGCGGCGGGTGTGCGCGGTGACGCGCAGCACCTTCTGGTGCTTGATCTCGAACGCGGTCACGTCGACCGCGACGATGGACGGCTCCTGCGACAGAGCCTCCTCGAGGACCTGCTCGGCGACCTTCGCGTCGATGGTGACGGAGCCGCCCGTGGGCGTCCCCGCTCCCTCTCCGGAGCCGACGCGCAGCAGCGTGGAGGTGCGGCCGCGGCCCTGGCGCACGATGAAGCGCACCAGCAGCAGGATGAGGACGAGCGCGACGACCGCGATGACCCAGAGGATCCACGGGGTGCCGCCCGAGAGGGCCTGGCTCGTGGGGTCGGCCGCGTCCTGCGCGGCGGTGGACACGTTCTCCTGGACCTGCGGGAGCAGCGACCCCACCGCGACGGCGCCGCCGGCGAGGAGGAGGACGAGGCCCACGACGAACAGGAGCAGCCGGTTGAGGAATCGGTTCGTGGTGGTCATCAGCGGACCGTTCCCTTCTCGGACAGGCGCACCTTGGAGCGCAGGCGCGGGGTGCAGTCGAACGTGGCGAGCTCGGCGTCGACGGCCTCGCGGATCGGCGTGACGTCGATGCTGCGGCCGGAGGTGCGGGAGACCGTCACGTCGACGACGCGGGATCCGACCGACACCGACACGTTGTCCGGGTCGACGTCACCGGCGTAGCCGGCGGTGCGGGCGACGGCCTGCGCGATGACGCGGTCGTCGACGATCGCCGCGGTGCGGTCCGTACTGACGGCGCGACGGCCTCGACGGCCGGGCTTGAGCGACACGACGATCAGGACGAGCCCGATCAGCGCGAGAACGGCGCCGGCGGCGGCGGTCAGCGCGATGGGCGCTGCGGCCGCGTTCAGCAGCGAGGACGCTCCGTCCTGGGGAGCCACGAGCAGCGCGGGCTGCCCGAGGACGGCGAGGACCGCCTCCGTGCCCAGCCACGCGAACAGGAGGATGAGCAGCACGGCGAGGACGATCGCCGATCCGGAGCGGGACGAGTGCGTCTCGCGCCGCACCAGGCGCGGGTAGAGCGCCCGGCCGGCAGTGGTGGGAGTCGTCACGACACCCTCCTTCGTTCTCGGAGGTCGGCACCGGTGATCCGGAGGTCGACCCGGCCGATCGTGGAGCCCGTCAGTTCGAGGCAGCGCGAGCGGATGGTCGTCTGCGCCCGGCTGAGTCGGTCCAGCAGCGTCCCGGAGGAGCGGCGGCCCGTCTCGCCCAGGGGCGTGACGTGGATGGGGGCGTGCGCGACGACGTGGAGGCGTCCTCCCTCGTCGTCGAGCTCGACGGAGACGTCGGACGAGTTCACGTCGAGCGCCTCCGCGGTGACGGCCGACACGACTCGGCGCACGGCGCGCGAGCTGATCGTCGTGCGGCCGTGGCTGGCCTCGTCGGCCATCACCGCCGCGGTCACGAGGACCGCCGCCCGCGGAGGGTGTCGCCGAGGGAGCGCAGGTCGAGCTTGCCCTCGACGACCCGCCCGACGCCGTAGCCGATCGCCATGGCGAGGGCGACCCAGAGGAGCGCCCAGAAGCCGAAGACGAGAGCCGTCAGCGCGAGAACCGCGCCGAGGACCAGGCCGATGTGGGACGGAGTCACTTGACGCGGCTCTCGGTCTCGTCGTCCTTGTCGTCCGAGGGGATGAAGACGTCGGAGATGGTGACGTTCACCTCGGCGACCTCCATGCCGACGACCGAGGAGATGGCCTCGGAGACGGCGGAGCGGACGCTGTCGGCGAGCTTCTGCAGCGCGACGGGGTACTCGGCGACGACGGTGATGTCGGCGGCGACCTGCTTCTCGCCGACCTCGACGGAGATGCCCTGGCCGCGGTCCTGCGCGTTGATCGCGTTGCGGATGGCGCCGATGGCGCGGGCGGCGCCGTTGCCCAGGTCGTGCACGCCGGGGACCTCGCGGGCCGCGATGCCGGCGACCTTCTCGACGACGCCGTCGGCGATCGTGTTCTTGCCGGCCGAGGTAGCGGTGCCGTGCTTGGCCGAGGAGGCGTTGGCGAGGCTGGTGGGGGTGACGTTGGTCATGATCTTCTCCAGATGGTCAGAGGTCGTGGCCGGGGGCCGCGGTGCTCACGATCCGTGGCACATGATGAAGACGTGGCCCGAGGCCCGGACGTCCCGGTGGCTCAGCCAAGGTGCAGGAAACGTCGAGCGCGAATGCGTTTCGCGGCCAGCGGGCTGCACAGGCCCCCGCGGAGCACTCGCGGAGCGGCCAGCGGAGTGCACAGGGCGCGACAGGCCGCGGGTGCCGCGACGGTGCGGCCCTCGTGCGCATCGAGCCGATGACCGTCGATATTTCCAGGGTCGACGGCGGAGTCGACGACGCGGCGGCCGACGAGCGGCCGGCATGCGCGCCGACGTCGCCAGGGACACTCCCGCGAGCGAGGTGGTTGCGCAGTCCGGTCGTGTGCACGTGCCGAAGACCACCCGCGGACGTTCACCTCTGCGATCGCCGGAGCGCGGCGAGCAGGCCCGCTCGTCCCTGTCGGCGGTCCGATCGAGGGCCGCAGCGATCTGCTCAGCGGTCGGCAGCGCTGCCTGCTCGGCCGGCGGAAGTGGGTCAGAGGTGCAACCGAGACGGCCGTCAGCGCGTGGCGCTCATCCCTCCTATCCGAGGATCGAGGTCATGTCGGTCTGCTGTGCGAAGGATGCGCGGACGGGATCCGACATAAGCTCCCACACGTGGCAGCCGGCGCAGTGATGTACAACTTCGCGATACAGCTGGCTGATGTGGACCGCGGCGTCTACGAGGACATCACGTTGCGAGCCGCTCGGCACCCCTCCGAGACCGACGCTTACATGATGACGCGCGTGCTCGCGTACTGCCTCGAATACGTGGAGGGGATCACCTTCAGCGAGGGGATCTCGTCGACGGCGACCGAGCCGGCGGTGCTGGTCCGCGATCCCACCGGCAGGCTGACCACGTGGATCGAGGTGGGCGCGCCCGATGCCGAGCGACTGCACTTCGGGAGCAGGCTGGCCGACCGCACGACGGTCTACACGCATCGCAACCCGGAGAAGGTGATCGCGGCGTGGTCGGGCAAGCGCGTCCACCAGCTCGAGCAGATCACCGTCCAGAGCTTCGACCAGGGGTTCCTGGATGCCGCGGTCGCGGTACTCGAGCGCCGCAACACGCTGACCGTGTCGGTCGTCGAGGGGCAGCTGTATCTCGAGTTCAACGGCGTGACGTCGAGCAGCGACATCCACGTGCATCAGCCGGACTGAGCCGGCGCCGAGTGTCACGAGGTCCGTGTCCAGAAGACCGGTCGGAGGACACGATGGAGCATCCTCCGAAACGGTCCCTCGAGAGGCACCCGGAGACGACGAGGGCCCGGCACCGTCCTGGGACGGTCCGGGCCCTCGGGCTCGCAGGGGCTGAGCGTCAGCGGCGCAGCGTGTGGCTCGGCTTCTCGTCGAAGCGCACCTGGTAGGCGCTCGCGAAGCGGCCGAGGTTGCCGAAGCCCCACTCGCGGGCGACCGCGGCGACGGTGGTCGAGCAGGGGTCGCCGGCGATCAGGTCGGAGTGGGCGCGGTCCAGCCGCACGTCGCGCAGGTAGACCGAGGGCGACACTCCGAGGTGCCGCTTCGTCGCCTGCTGCAGGGTGCGGGTGTGCAGACCGGCCGCGCGGGCGGCGTCGGCCGGAGTGATCGGCTCGTGGGCGTGGTGCTGGAGGAAGTCCAGCGCGACGCGGGTCTTCGACGCGGACGGTCGGCGCAGCACGGCCGGCACGTCCCACGCGCGCCACGGGAACAGCAGCAGCAGCACGCGAGCGAGGTCGAGCTCTGCTGTGAAGCGCACCAGCGGTGTGATGGCGGCCGTCGCGAGCGCGGCGGTCGCCTCCGTCACCGCGGCGCGCCAGCGGGCGAGGACTCCCGGGTCGGCCTCGGCCTCGTGGTCGAAGGAGACGGGCTGGCGGGGGCCGGCGTGCGTCTCGGTCGCGACGTCCTCGAGGAACCCGGGGGCGAAGTGGATGAGGTTCTGCCGGTGCGGCTCGAACTCGAGACCGAACTGCCGCTCCGCGGGGAAGAGGAACGGAGCCGACAGCGTGCCGGTGCGGGTGAAGGGCGGCAGGTTCAGGCGTCCGCCGCCGGCCCGGAACCAGCCGACGACGTACTCCTTCAGATGCGGGACCCGGCCGGTGAGGGTGCCGGAGCAGTCGGAGGTGCGCAGGGTCACCCGGTCGCTGCCGCGGACGGCGTAGCGGTAGGAGAAGCCGCGCTGCGACGGAGCGACGCGGAACTCGCCTCCGCCGTACGCCTCGGAGTAGACGGCGGACGCGGCGGACGGATCGTCGCCGGAGGCTTCGTAGCGCCGGTCGGCCCGCTCGTCGCCCGCGAACGGGCTGCCGAGGGTGAAGGTCGACTCGCTCATGACGTCCGCCCGGGGCGGCGGCGGAGGGAGCAGTGCATGGGGGACTTCTTCCGGGTTCGGGGTCCGTGCGCTCGGGGGGACGCACGAGGGGTACGGAATCAAGACGTGTCGAGGAGCCGGAATGTCACGAATCCCGTCTCGTGACGTCCCCCATCGGCGGCACTCGCAATCCGGCCAGCGGATTCGGCGGCCCGTTGTCAAGGCTGGTAGTCATGCCGGACGGCGCCCCACACTGAGGGCATCGGCGCGCGGGGACACCGCACGCGGGACCGCGGAGGAGGCGCTCATCGACGACGACCCCCTCCTGAACGCGTCCGACGCGACCCTCGCCGCGCGCGCCGTCGACGGCGACGTGCAGGCGTTCGAGCAGCTCGCCCGCCGCCACGGCGCCCTCATGCGCGTCTACGCCGCGAAGCTCCTCGGCTCCGAGGCGGAGTCCGAGGACGTGGTGCAGGAGGCGTTCCTCACCGGTTGGCGGCGCCTGGCCGATCTCGACAGCCCGGCGCACATCCGCAACTGGCTGATGCGCATCGTCACCCACAAGGCGATCGACCGGATCCGCGTCCGCCGCCGCCACGACGACATCGACGACTGGGATCCGCCCGCGCCGCCCGAGCACTCCCCCGAGCGCATCGTCGAGGCGCGACTCCAGCTGGACGCGGTCTGGGAAGCGCTGGACCGATTGCCTGCTGATCAGCGACGCTGTTGGCTACTCCGCGAGACCGCCGGCTACAGCTACCAGGAGATCGCCGACGCTCTCGAACTCCCCGTCTCGACGGTCCGCGGCCTCCTCGCCCGGGCCCGTCGATTCCTGCTCCACGAATTGGAGGCATGGCGATGACCGACGACGCCGCCGTGCCCGAGGACGACCTCGACGGCCACACGCTCGAGGAGCTGGGCGAGTACCTCGACCGAGGCCGCGAGCCGCGCGACCCCTCGATCGAGAACTCCGCCGCGTGCCGGCTCGCTCTCGCGAACCTCACCCGCCTCACCGAGCTCTCGGCGCGGGCGCTGCGTCAGGAGGCCGACCGCGAGCCCGACCGCGACGAGGTCTGGATCGCCGGCCTGCTCGACGCGATCCGCTCCGAGGTGCGCTCCGGCCGCGACATCCCCGTCCGCCACCCCGACCCGACCCTCCGCCTGGCGCTCACCGAGGCGGCCGTGCGCGGGATGATCCGCCGCGCCGGCGACACGATGGGCGGCGTCATCATGGGCCGCTGCACTCTCGACGGCGACGTCTCGGCTCCCGGCGCCGTGGTGCGGATCGACGTGACCTGCGCTCTCGAGTTCGGCCTGCCGGTCGCCGTGGCCGCCGACCGCCTGCGCGAGCGCATCCGCTACGCCCTGGAGCGCCACACCGAGCTGATCGTCGGCGCGATCGACGTGACCGTCGACGACGTGTACCCCCACCGGGAGGAGCGGGAATGACCGACGACACCGAGCTCTCGCAGCGGCTGACCGCCGAGATCCGCGACATCGAGGGCGTCGCAGGGGTCTACCCGGCGCAGCCGGTGGTCGAGGCCGCGGCCGACGCGCTCGCCGTGAAGCTGGCGCTGCGGCAGCCCGACGTGCTGGTCGACATCGACCGGTCGGAGGGGTTCACCACGGTGAGCGCGCACATCGCCGCGTCCGCCGCACTGCCGGCCCCCGAGACGCTCCGCCTGGTGGGCGAGCGGATGCACGCGCTGCTCGCCGCCGACCCGTCGGTCTCGGGGCCCCTCGCCGTGAACGTGAAGGTGCGCCTCATCGAGGACTCGGGGCGCGCCGAGCACTGAGCGGGCCCGCGCCGTCCCCCTCCCGCGAGATGCCACTTCGGTACGCCTCGTGCGGCGTGTCGCGTACTGAAGTGGCATCTCGCGGCGGAGGTCAGCGCGCCGGACGGGCCCGGTGGTGAGCTTTCGTGCCGGGGATCACCCCGCCTCGAGGGTGGAGGAAGAGCGAGTCCTCCTCACTAGCGTCGAAGTGCACGCAGCTGTGCACCCCGTCGACGCAGAGGACTCGCCATGCCTTCACGACTCCTCCACCGGCCGCGTCTCGCCCTCGCCCTCGCGGCCCTGTGCTTCGGAGTGCTCGCGGCGACGCCCCCGCAGGCGGTCGCCGCCCTCGCGCCGGCGTCCGCGACTCCGGTCGCCTCGTCCGCCGACCAGGCCGTCACGGCTGCGCCTGCCGACGCCCCGGGCTGGACCACGCTCCTGCGCGACGACTTCACCGGGCCGGCGGGCGCGCCGGTCGGGAGCCAGTGGGAGCACGAGGTCGGCACCTGGGGCACCGGAGCGATCGACCGGACGACCGCGTCTACGGCGAACGTCTTCCTCACGGGCGGCGGCGCTCTGGGCATCCGCGCTCTCCGCGACTCCGCCGGGGCCTGGACGTCCGGGCGGATCGTCACCGCCGACAAGTCGTTCTCGGCGCCGGCGGGCGGACGACTGCTGATGACCGCCTCGATCCAGCTGCCGGACGTCGCGCAGGCCACCGGCTACTGGCCCGCCTTCTGGGCTCTCGGGCGGGACGCGGACGCCGTCATCGACTGGCCCGCGACCGGCGAGTTGGACATGCTCGAGGCCGTCAACGGCACCGCCCAGGTGATCCAGACGCTGCACTGCGGAGTGCCGGACGGCGGCCCCTGCGACGAGCCCGCCGGCCGGACGAGCGGGCTGCTGGACTGCGCGTCCTGCGTGACGGGGTTCCACCGCTACTCCGCGCTGCTCGACCGGACCGTGCCCGGCGACGAGCGCGTGGAGTTCCTCATCGACGGCGTCACCCGGCACGTGGTGCGGGAGTCGGAGGTGGGCGCGGCCGCGTGGCAGGCCGCGGTGCCGAACGACGTGCTGCTGATCCTGAACCTCGCCATCGGGGGCGGGCTGCCCAACGGTGTCTGCGGATGCGACAGCGCGGCCGCTCCGAAGAGCTCCGGCGGGACGATGCTCGTCGACCACGTCGCGGTCTACCGGTCCGACGCGGCGCCGGCTCCGGTCGTCGTCGGGACCGCCGCGGTGGGCGCGACGCTGTCCTCCTCCGCCGCTCGGACGGAACCGCTCGTGCACCGCTGGGCGGCGGGAGGCGTCGACATCGCGGGAGTGACGGGTCCGGATCTCGTGGTCCCCTCCTCCGCGGTCGGCAAGCGGGTGACCGTGACGGTGAGCGCCGCCGACGGCTCCGGCCCGGCGACCTCGCAGCCGACCGCACCGGTCGCCGCCGGCACCCTCGGCGCCGCGACTCCGACCGTCATGGGCACGGCCCGGGTCGGGGCGGTGCTCACGGCCGATCCGGGTCCGTGGACGCCGGCTCCGGTCCACCTCACCTACCGGTGGAAGGCGGACGGCGCGGCGATCGCGGGAGCGACGTCGCCGCGGTTCACGCTCACGAAGGCTCAGGCGGGGAAGCGGATCACGCTGACCGTCACCGGGACGAAGACCGGGTACACCACCGCGAGCCGGACCTCCGCCGCGACGGCGGTCGTGGGACGGTGACGGGCGCGGGCTGTCCCCCGCCCGCCACCGTGTCTCAGACCTCGCGCTTGCGGCGAGGAGCGATGCGCAGGACGGCGGTCCCCGCAGCGATGAGGGCGAAGGCCGCGAGGGCCAGCCAGACCGAGTCGAACCCGGTCATGGCGAGCGTTCCGGCACCGACTCCGGCTCCGGCGGCTGTTCCGATGTGGTTGTACATGTCTCTCTCTCTGTCTCACCAGTCGCGCTGACGGCGTGTCAGCGCATCCAGGTAGGCCTTGGTGTGGACGACCTGCAGGAACAGGTCGACGACGAGCTCGTACATCGATGCGGCGGCGAGCATGTACCGCCAGCCGCGGTCGCGGACCGTGACGATCCGCTCGACGACGAAGATCGCTGTGACGGCCAGCCAGAAGGGCTGGAAGCTCAGCTCGCCCCAGCCGACGGCGTAGACGATCGTGGCGAGGTAGACGTACGTGATGATGCAGCCGAGCATGGTGAGCAGCTGGCGCCCCCAGTAGGGAGCCGTGACCCGCGTGAAGCCGTACTGCACGCAGTTCTCGACCGCCCCGCGCTTCCAGCGCAGGCGCTGACGCCACAGGTCGCCCCAGGTCGGCATGACCTCGGTCACGAGGGTGCAGCCGGCGGGGCTCAGCACGTCGTAGCCGAGGTGGCGGATCGCGAATGTGAGCTCGTTGTCCTCGGTGAGGACGGTGGTGTCGTAGATGCCGCCGATGCCGTCTCCGGAGGGGAGGGAGCCGGCCAGGCGGGCCGCGCTGATGCGGCGCATGACGGCGACCTGCAGCACGGCCGCGGTCCCGGTGACGACGAGGCACTTCCCGTTCAGCCTGCGCACGTCGCGGGCGTAGCGCGCGTACTCGTTGCGCTGGAGGTGGCCGACGAAGCCGCCGCCCTCACCGCCGCGGAACACTCCTCCGACCGCCCCGATGCCGCCGTGCAGCTTGCCGCGCGCGATCTCGAGGAACCCGGGGTCGAGCGCGGAGTCGGCGTCCTGCACGAGCACCAGGTCGTCGTCCCGCAGCCCCGGAAGGACCTCGGCGAGGAACTGGTTGAGGCCGCCCGCCTTCTTGTGGCTGTTCCCGACGGTCACGAACACCTCGGCCCCGTGCGCGAGGGCGATCTCGACCGTGGCGTCGGTGCAGTTGTCGGCGATGACGACGATCCGGTCCGGCGGCCAGGTCTGCCGGCGCAGGCCCTCGATCGCCGCGGCGATCCCGGCCTCCTCGTTGTGGGCGGGGAGGGCGGCGACCAGGTCGCCGATGCGCGACGAGGCGCGGCGGCCGCTGCGGGGCCTGGTGCGGGCGATCGGGGTGGTCGCCGGAGGCAGCCGGTCGGTGTCGAGGGCGGGGAGCGCAGTGCGCTCGAGGACCGCAGCCGGGGCCGGCGGACGCTCCAGGAGCGCGGTCGGTGCGGCCGGACGCTCCAGCAGCGCGATCGCGGCGGCCGGACGCTCGAGGACAGCGGCCGGCACGACCGGGCGCTCGACCACCGCAGCGGGGACGGCCGGGCGCTCCAGGAGCGCGGCCGGTGCGGCCGGACGCTCCAGCACCGTGGTCGGCGCAGCCGGCACCGACATCGCTCCAGCAGGCAGCGCGGACGCGAGGCGGCGCGGAGCGGAGACCCGTTCGCGCCCGGGGCGGGCGGCACGGCGTCCGGGGAGGGGGCGCGCTGCCGCCTCGTCGTGCGCCTCCCAGGTCGCCCGGCGACGGGGAGCCGTCGACTCGTCCGCGCCGTGGCCGGGCTGTGTGCGCATGACTGTTCCTCTCCGCGGCCGGGGCCGATGTGCGCTGATGAGCGCCCGCGCGGAACGGAGGTCGTCGCCGGGGTGGGCGCGACCCGAGTGAGGAACGGCGTCCGACGGGGGGATCGGAGCAGGGCCTGACAGAGGACAGCATCGGGGGGTGCTGCGATCAATGTAGGGGCACGGAGATGATGGAAGCAAGTGAAATTTGTCCCCCTAAAGGGGCCACGCAAGGCCCTTGCGGCATATCCACCGTCGTCGTACCCGGTCAGGTGGCTCGTCGAGCCTCCTCGCCATACGGTCCACGCCCTTCCCGCGCCGCCTCACGGCGGACCGTTCGGGGGTCGGCGGCGCTCTTGTGCGCCGGGCCGCCGGGGTCCACCATCGAGCGACGGCCCCCACCCGGGGCGGCCGCAGCCGACGGGTCGGGGGCGCCATGCGGTCGCGAGGTCTGCTCTTCTGCCTGATCCCGCCGATCCTCTGGGGCGGCATGCTCCCGGTCGCGGACAGCATCGCGGCGACGGTCGACTCCTTCTTCATGACCCTCATCCGCTACACGGCCGCCGCCGTGGTCCTGGCCGCGCTGCTCGCCCGGGCGGAGGGGCTCCGCGCCTTCCGGCTCGACGGCCGCGGGTGGCGTCTGGCGCTGCTCGGCGCCTCCGGATTCGCCGGCTTCGGCCTGCTCGCCTTCACGGCTCTGCGGTTCACCTCGGCCCCGAACGTCAGTCTGATGATGGGGATGATGCCCGCCATCGGGGCGGTGCTCGCGAGCATCGGCGCCCGGCGCCTCCCGCCGTCGGCCACCGTCGGCTGCATCCTGCTCGCGCTCGTAGGAGTCGCGCTCGTCGTCACCCGCGGCGACGTCGCCCTCCTCCTCGACGGCGAGCTGGGGTTCGGCGAGCTGCTCGCCCTGCTCGGCGCGATCTGCTGGGTCGTCTACACGCGCGGAGCCGCGGCCTTCCCCGGCTGGTCGGCGCTGCGGTACTCGACGCTCACCACCGCGCTCGGCTGCCCCTCGATCGCCGTCGCGGTCGCCGTCGCGACGGCCACCGGCTCCGCGCACCCGCCGACCGGCACCGAGGTGCTCGCGGCCTGGCCGCAGCTGGCCTACCTGATCCTCCTGGCCGGCGTCGTCGCCGTGCTGCTGTGGAACACGGGCATCAAGCTGCTCGGCGCCCTCAACGGCACGCTCTTCCAGAACCTCGTCCCGGTGACGACCTTCGCGATCAGCATGGCGGGCGGCTACCGGCCGGGTCCCGTCGCCCTCCTCGGCGCGGCGATCGTCGTGACGGCGCTGCTGCTCAACAACTGGGCGACGCGGCGCGCGGCCGCGGTCGCCGCACATCCCGTCCCGGTCGCGGCTCCGGTGCCCTGAGCCCCCGACCGGTCGCCGCGTAGCGCTGGGCGCAGACGACCACGGCGAGCGCCGTCTCGAGCAGGTCGCCTCCGTAGAACAGCAGGAGCGCGGCCTGCCGACCGGTCTCGTCCGGCGCCTCCGCGGAGAGCACGGTCGCGAGCAGCGCGTGCGCGGCGATGCCCGCTCCGAGCACGCCCAGGCGCAGGCCGAACGGGGCGCGGTGCGGGTCCGGGTCGACTCCGGCGAGCGCCGCCGTCAGCAGGCAGCCGCTGAGCAGGAAGTGCACGCCGAGCGCGAGGTGCAGCAGCGGATCGGCGTGCGCGGCGGCGAGCAGTCCGGTCGAGAGCAGGAGCGCCGTCACCGGGTGGGCGAGGAGACGGGCCGGGCGGCTCCGGAGCAGCCGCGAGAGCCGTCGGGCCGCGGCGACGTCGAGCGCACGCAGGGCCAGGGTGACCGGGGCCGAGAGCACCAGGAGGAGCGGCGCGAGCATCCCGAGGACCAGGTGCGTCAGCATCGCCCCGCGCGGATCCGCGTGCGACCACTCCGCGAGCGGACCCGTGAAGCAGAGCGCCGCGGTCGCGAGCCCGCCGAGGAGCAGGGCGGTGCGGCGGAGCGGCCACGGCCGTCCGCGCCGCCGCTCGAGTGCCGCGGCGCCCCCTCCGAGCGCCGCCGCGGCGGCCAGCGGGACCAGGAGCAGCAGACCCGCGTCGAGCAGGGCGTGGTCGGCGTGCGGAGTCACGCCGTCGCGCGCCGTCGCCGCGGCAGGAGGAGGAGCCCCGCCGCGAGGAGCACCGCTTCGGAGGCGATCCAGGCGGAGTCGTAGAGCAGCAGGTCGACGTCGTAGCGCACCTGGTGCACGCGGAGCAGCTTGTGGTCGACGACTCCGTCCCACAGCTGGAACAGCCCCGCCCCCGTGAGCCCGCGGCCCACGCCGTGCGCGGACGCAGGGCGGATCGGCGCCGCGCATCGGCGAGCAGGAAGCCGCCGCCGACGAGCGCGAGGATCTCGGCCGCGTGCAGCAGCCCGTCCGAGAGGAGCCCGATCGCCGGAGTGGAGCGGTCGTAGAAATGGTGCCAGGCGAGGATCTGGTGGAAGACGATCTCGTCGACGGCCGCCATGAGCCCGACTCCGATCAGGACGGCGCCCTGGAAGGCCCGGTCGCCGCGGAGTCGCCGGCCGCTCCGCCGCATCCGGTCCCCTCCCGATCGAGTGCCGGGGCCTCGGGATCCCGAGACCCCCGCGCCTCCTCCCGAGGCCCCGCCATCAGGGAAGCGGACGCGCGGATCGCGGCCTAGAGGGTTGACTCCTCCGGGCGTCGCCGTGCGGGCACCTTCGCTACGGGCCGGGCACACCGGGCGCAACCCCGTGCGAGGGACCGCACCCGTTCGGGAGAGTGGAGGCATGCAGCAGCTGACCTACGCCTCCAAGAGCTTTGTGACCACCGACGCCGTGACCGAGGCCCTCCTCGACCTGGTGACCGCGATCGACCGCCAGGAGCACTCCGAAGCGGTCACGGTCCCGGCCTTCACCGAGGACGGCGAGCTCATCGAGGCGAAGATGACGCTCGATGCGAGCAGCGAGCTGGTCGCCGTGCCCGTCGAGGTCTCCATCAAGGACGAGGAGTCGACCACCGGCGCCGTCGAGGCCGCCGTCGAGGACATCCGCTCCCGCATCAAGAGCAACCGCGCCACGATCGCGCGCCCCGTGATCGACGAGGACCCGGAGCCCTACAACTACGAGGAGTTCTGAGCCGCCGCCTGCGCGCCTCCGCGCCTCCGCGCTGAGTCGCCCGGATCTGCACGCGACTTGCCGCAGCGGCCAGCCGATCCGGGCACCTCGGCGACGGTCCTCCCGACGCGCCTCTTGACCGGCGGCGCCGCAGGGAGTCGGATGAGGGCGTGCGCGCGCTGGTCCCCGTCTCCGATCCGTGGTCCGTCGACGGCAGCGGGCGGACGAACGACGGGCCGGTCGACGACCTCGCGGTCCGCGCCGAGCGGCACGGAGGCTCGTACTCGGTCCGGACGCTGCGGCTGACCGGTGTCCGCCTCGGGCCGCGCGGCTCGGTGCACGGAGTGGTCACCGACCCGGTCGCGACGGCCGCGCTCGCGATCGGCTCGCTCCTCCTCTCGGCGATCCCCGCGGGCCTGCCCGGGGACCGGACGCGAGCGGCGATGGTGGCGGCGGAGGCGCGGGCTCAGGAGCTGGCCGCCGACCGGCCCGCGTGGGAGGTGAGCGCCCTCCCCCTCGACGGCGTCGACTACGCGCTCTTCACCCGCACCCTGCCCGAGGGCGCGGTCGCCCACGCCGACCTCGGCTGGGCCGTCATCGCGCTGTGGAGCACCGGCCCGCTCCCCGTGGGCCCCTTCCACCTGCTCGAGGTCCCCGACGAGCCCGTCCCGCGCTGAGTCGCCCGGATCGGTTCGCGACACGCCGCAGCGGGGAGCCGATCCGGGCGACTCAGCGAGCGGATCAGCGCGATCAGCGCAGGGTCACGCGCCTGCGACCGTGGAGCCGCGCACCAGCAGCTCGGTCGGCAGCAGCGTCACGCGCTGGACCTCCTCGCCGGCCAGGAGGCGCACCAGCACGTCCGCCATCGCCTCGCCGAGGCCTGTGGAGGGCTGGCGGACCGTCGTGAGGCGCGGCTCGCTCGCCTCGGCGAAGTAGTCGCCGTCGAAGCCCGCGAGCGCGATGTCGCCCGGCACCGTGAGGCCGCGCTCGCGCAGCGCCGTCAGGGCGCCCGCCGCCATCTGGTCGTTGGAGGCGAAGACCGCGTCGATCGGCCGGCCGGAGTCGAGCAGGCGGCGCATCGCGGTCGCGCCGTCCTCGGGCGAGTAGTCGCCGTACTCGACGAGCGAGTCGTCGAGGCCCGCGGCGGTGACGGCCGAGCGCCAGCCGGCCAGGCGGTCGATCGCGGCCGGCATGTCCTGACGGCTCGCGATCATCGCGGGGGCCGTGCGGCCGAGGCCCAGGAGGTGCTCGGTGACCGTGCGCGCCGCTCCGGTGTTGTCGACGTCGACGAAGTAGCTGCCGCCGTCCTCCGTCAGCGGCCGCCCGCCGAAGACCACGGGGAGGGAGGCGCCGAGCTGCGCGTAGGAGTGGTCGCCGCTGTGGTGCGAGACGACGAGCGCGCCGTCGACGTTGCCGCCGAGCAGGTAGCGCCGCGTCTTCTCGGGCGCCGCCTCCGAAGCGATGACGATCGTGAGCGTGTACTCCGTGCCGACGAACGCCATCGCAGCGCCCTGCACGACCGAGGCGAGGAACGGATCCGCGAACACCTTCGCCGCCGACTCCGGCACCACCAGCGCGACGGTCTGCGTGCGACGGCTGGCGAGGGAGCGCGCGGCGCGGTTGGGCACGTAGCCGAGCTGCTCGATCGCGGCGAGCACGGCCGTCCGGGCGCCGTCCTTCACGCGCGGGGAGTCGTTGACCACCCGGCTGACCGTGGCGCGGGAGACTCCGGCCAGAGCGGCGACGGCTTCGAGGGTCGGGGCGGCCGAGACGGCGTCGTGGGTCATGCAGGCCTTCCTCGCGGGTGCCTCCGAGGCTAGCCGAGCGCCGGAGCAGCGGGCCCGTGGACCGCGTCCTCGGCGCGAAGGGGCGCGGATCGCGGCCATTCGGGGGTGATGCAGGGCGGAGCAGGAGCGCGCTGTCGGGGCGCTCGCCGTTCGCGCGGTGGGCGACCGGTCACGGGCCACCGACGCCGGGGAGCCCCGTGACGGTCAGCGCCCGCGACGGAAGCGCGCGAGGAGGCTCCGGAGCCGCTCGGCCTGCCGGTCGGTGAAGTCGTTCGACAGCCGGAACGCCTCGCTCGTCGGATCCGCCCCGTTCGCGACATCGCGGAAGGCGCGCAGCGCCTGCTCCGACGGCGTCGGCCCGTCCCCCGGACGCGGCTGCGCCGACCCGCTCGAGGGGTCCTCGTCGCGCCGGTCGTTCGGCTCCATGTCGCCTCCTCCGCGCCAGCCCAGGCGGCGGGAGGGCGGGCCAGGAGGTCTCGGGCGGAGTGTGATCGGCGGGACCTGCGCGGCAGCGGTCGGGGTGATCCGAGCACGACGACCGGCCGAGTCGGGAACCCGCCGGCCGCTCAGTCCACTGCCCGATCCCTCCTCGCAGCCCCCGACCCCCGGGCCCGGGGCACCACGACCCCGGGCCCGAGGCCCCCGTCCCGCGGTCCGATGTCCCCCGACCCGGTCCCGCGGGAGCCTTCGGGCGTCAGCCCTTCACCGCTCCGCTCATGATTCCCGCGATGAGCTGGCGCCCGGCGAGCAGGAACAGCACCAGCAGCGGGATCACCGAGAGCACGGCGCCGGCGAGCACGATCGAGTAGTCGACGTAGTAGCCCGACTGCAGCTGCGCGAGCGCCGTCTGCAGCGTCGGATTCGTGGGGCTGAGGACGATCAGGGGCCAGAGGAAGTCGGTCCACGCCATCATGAACGTGAAGAGCCCGAGGATCGCCATCGCCGGCCGCGCGGCCGGGACCGCGACGGTGAGGAACGTCCGGAACTGGTTGGCTCCGTCCACGCGCGCCGCCTCGATCAGCTCGTCCGGGATCACGTCGACCAGGTACTGCCGCATGAAGAAGACGCCGAACGCGGTGACCAGCGTCGGCACGATCACGGCGCCGAGCGAGCCCGTCCAGCCGAGCTGCCGCATCAGGATGAACAGCGGGATGATGCCCAGCTGCGTCGGGATCGCCATGGTCGCGACGACTCCGATCATCAGACCGTCGCGCCCGCGGAACCGCAGCTTCGCGAAGGCGTAGCCGGCGAGCGTCGAGAACGACACGACCGACAGCGTGATGATCCCCGAGACGAGGACGCTGTTCAGCAGCGCCGTCCAGAACGGGATCGCCGTCAGCACCTGCGAGGCGTTGGCGAGGAAGTTGCCGCCCGGGACGAGCGGGAGGGTCTCGCTGCGGGTCGCGTTGGAGCCGCTCGCCACGACGAACGACCACCACAGCGGGTAGGTCGAGCCGAGGATGAAGGCGCTCAGCAGCCCGTAGGTGAGGAAGCCGGGCCGGTCGACGCGGCCGGCGCGGGAGGCGCGGACGCGGCGCACCGGGAAGACGGCGGAGGTGGCGGGGGCGGTCATCGCTCGCTCTCGTTCTGGCCGAGGCCGGTGGTGGTGAGCAGGGGGTCCGCGGCGGCGATCTCGTCGGCGGTCGCCCGGCGGGTGGCGCGCCGCTTCGAGATCCGGTTCTCGACGGAGGCGATCCGCCGCGAGATCGCGAAGTTGAGCAGGCCGATCAGCACGATCAGGAGGAACAGCAGCCACGCGATCGCGGCCGCCTCGCCGAAGTTCTGGCGGAAGAACGCCATCTCCCAGAGGTAGAGGACGGTGGTCTGGAACTGCCGGTCCGAGCCGCCGATGCCGCCCGCGTTCGACACGTCGAACAGGCGCGGCTCCGCGAAGATCTGCAGGCCGCCGATGGTGGCGGTGATGATCACGAAGATCAGGGTCGGCCGGATGCTGGGGATCGTGATCGAGCGGAAGCGGCGGAAGGCGTTCGCTCCGTCGATCGCGGCCGACTCGTGCAGCTCGCGCGGCACCGCCTGCATGGCGGCGAGGAGGATGAGGGCGTTGTAGCCGGTCCAGCGCCAGTTGACCATCGTCGCGATCGCGACGTGGCTGGCGAGGCGGTCGTTCGTCCACTCGATCGGGCTGATGCCCACGAGGCCGAT
This sequence comes from Rathayibacter sp. AY1B6, assembly GCF_002932755.1. Taxonomy (NCBI): domain Bacteria; kingdom Bacillati; phylum Actinomycetota; class Actinomycetes; order Micrococcales; family Microbacteriaceae; genus Rathayibacter; species Rathayibacter sp. AY1B6. Next base: position 2,064 of record NZ_PSWL01000004.1, on the reverse strand, counting down.
CAGATTGTTGATCAGGCCCTCCTGGTCGCTGAAGACGCTCGAGAAGATCAGCGCGACCGCGACCGGCGAGACGATGTACGGCAGCAGGACGCTCATCCGCCAGAAGGTGCTGGCGCGCAGCGCCTGGTCGAGGGCGGCCGCGAGCAGCAGCGCGACGGCGAGCTGCGGGATCGTGGAGAGCAGGAAGATGCTCAGCGTGTTGACGATCGAGTTCCAGAAGAAGCGGTCGCCGAGCACGGCCGCGAAGTTCGCGAACCCGACGAAGTCGCCCTGGCCCTGCAGCAGCTGCCAGTCGTAGAGCGACACGACGAGCGTGTAGACCAGCGGGAACGCGCCGGTGAGCGCGAAGAGCAGGAAGAACGGCGAGATGTAGAGGTAGGGCGAGGCCTTCACGTCGAAGCGGCTCGCGCGCTGGCGGAAGGTCAGCGGGAGTCGGGGCGCCGGGCGCCGCTTCCCCGCGGGGGGCGTCGCCGTGGCCGGCGGGGTGAGTGTGCTCGTCATGGCGCTCTCTTCGAGGTCGAGTCGGAGTCGGAGGGGATGCGGCGGGGCCGGCCGGGATGCGGGCGGCCCGGCCGCGCGGGACCGGGAGGTCCGGTGGCGGCCGGACCTCCCGGGGCGGGGAGGCGTCGATCCGGAGGGGTCATCCCCCGGGCGTCGGCCCGACCGGATCAGTCGACGAGCTCACCGAGGAGCTGGAGCGCCTCGTTCCAGCCCTCCTTGCCATCGATCTCGCCGCGGTCGACCTTCTGCAGGACCGGTCCGAAGACGTTCTCCTGGATCAGCGAGTCGTCCGGGCCCTTGTACTGGGCGACGACGCCCTCGGCGCGCTGCGCGAGGATCGCGCCGGTCGGGGAGTCGTTCATGCCGGGGTCGGGAGCGGCCGCCGAGGCGAGCTCCTTCTGCGCGTCGAGGGTGCTCGGGAACGGTCCGGCCGCCTCGAACGCCTTCAGCTGCTGCTCCGGCTCGCTGAGCCACGACGCCAGCGCGGCGGCCTCGGCGGGGTGCTTCGACTGGGTCGGGACCGAGAGGAACGAGCCGCCCCAGTTGGCGGGGCCGCCGGGGAAGACGTCGGCGAAGTCCCAGCCGGTGGCCTCGGCGTTCCCGCCGCCGGCCTCGACGTTGCTCTTCAGCGTGCCGAACATCCAGCCCGGGCAGACGAAGGTGGCGAAGGTCTGGTCGGTGAACGACGTGCCCTTGTTCCAGTCCCACGCCTTCTGCGCGGCCGAGAGGCCGGAGGCGGTGGCGTCGGTCAGCTGGCCCCAGCGCTCCTCGAGCTCCGGGTTGCCCTCGACGTTCAGCTCGCCGTCGGAGGTGTAGTACCCCTCGGGCAGCTGGTTGACCATGGCGTTCCAGACGAATCCGGAGTGGTCGAACCACGCCTTGCCGGTCGCGTCGTGGTACTTCTGGCCGGCGGCGAAGTAGTCGTCCCAGGTCGCGTCCGGTCCGCCGAGCATCTCGGCGACGGCGGCGCGGTCGGTGGGCAGACCTGCGGCCTCGAAGGCGGCCGTGTTGTAGCAGAGGCCCTCGGGTCCGATGTCGGTGCCGTAGCCGATGACGCGCCCCTCGGGGTCGGTCGCCTGCTCGTACTTCCAGTCGACCCAGTCGGCCTTGCGGTCCTCGATGCCGTGGTCGCGCAGGTCGACGAACTGGTCCGAGACCTCCATGACGGAGCCGAGCCAGCCCTCCTCGATGGCGACGACGTCGGCGAGCCCGGAGCCGGCGGCGAGCTTGGTGAACGCGTCGGTCCGCGCGTTGCCGCCGGTGTCGATGTTGTTCGGGACGATGGTGATGCCCGGGTGGGCGTCCTCGTACTCGCCGTAGAGCTCGTCGAAGCCCATGGCGTTGAACGTGGTGACGGTCAGTTCGATGTCCCCGCCCGCGGAGGCGTCGGATCCCGACGAGCATCCGGTGACGATCAGGGCGAGGGACGAGGCGCCGGCGATCGCCGCGGCGATCCTGGTGCGTCGTGAATAGGGCACGGTCACTCCTTCGTGATGGTGGTGAGGGCACTCCGGACAGCGCTCCCACGCGTGCTGTGCCGCGTGTGTGAGAGCGCTCTCACGA